>CAZKWG010000122.1:0-13801 GCA_964556105.1 uncultured Enterobacterales bacterium
ACCCGCGGCGGGGAGCCTCCCGAGCTGCGCGTGGAGCTCCTCGCCGGGGACGATGACGCTGTTGCCGTCCACGGGGGAGTGGCACCAGACGCAGGAGGCGATGTTGGCCAGGTAGGCGCCGTACTCGGGGGTGCCCGGAGGGGGCCCCTCCTCAGGCGTCTGCGGCGCCATCGGCATCGTCCGCACCACCAGACCGAGCGGGAAGGGCAGCACGCGCTCGGGGACCTCGTCCGGCTGGGGGTGCAGCGTGCGAATGTAGGCGATCACGCTGGCCAGATCGTCCTCGGGCATCCGGGTGAACTGGTCATAGGGCATGTTCAGGAAGAGCGGCGCGCCGTCCTTGGAGAGCCCGCTGGTCAGCGCCCGAGCGACCTCCCCGTCGGTCCAGTCGGCGAGCGCCGTGGGCGTGATGTTCTTCGACCAGACCACGCTCCCCTCGGGGAAGGCCTCGACCAGCTGCGTCGTGCCCGAGCCCGCGCCGGGCCGCCCGTCGGTGTTCGGCGCGTACAGGTAGCGCCAGTCCCGCTGAGAGTGACAGGACACGCAGACGGCGACGTGGTTGGCCAGGTAGCGCCCGCGCTCCGGATCGGCCTCGCCGTGGAGCTCCTGCGGCGCGAGCTCGGGGAGGCAGGCCAGCAACAGGACGAGCATCGGGCGCTCCGCGGCGGAAGGTGTTCCACCCTACCGCGTCACCTCCTGGCGCTGATGTCGCATTTCTGCACCGCAGCCGTGATAGAATACAACACATGGACCTGCCCTGGGATGACCTCCGCGTCCTCATCGCCCTCCTGCGCACGCGCAGCCTCGTGGGCGCCGCCGAGTCTCTCGGCCTGGACCGCTCCACCATCAGCCGACGGGTCGTCAGCATCGAGCGCCAGATCGGGGCGCCGCTCTTCCTGCGCACGCGCGAGGGGCTGAGGCCGGCGGCCGCGGCGGAGCGCCTGCGCCCTCACCTGGAGCGTGTCGAGGCGGAGATCCTGGCCTTTCAGGTGGCCCTGGGCTCCTCGGACGACGGGGCCTCCGGGCTGGTGCGGGTCGCGACCAGCGAGGCCTTCGCGACCTTCCTCGTGCAGAAAGGGCTCCTGGACCTGAGGCGCGATCACCCTGGCATCGTGCTCGAGCTGCTCGGCGGCAACCGGCCCCTCGATCTGCTCAGCGGCGAGGCCGACGTCGCCTTGCGCTTCGTGCCTCCCAAGGAGGCGGCGCTCAAGGTCCGATGCGTCGCGCGCATGGCGTTCGGGCTCTATGGCGCTCCCACCTACCTGCGGGCCCGCGGCCTGCCGCGATCCGCCGTCGATCTGGCCGGCCATGACGTGCTCGTGCTCAGCGCCGAGCTCGCGATGCTGCCTGAGGGGCCTTGGCTGGAGCACCAACCCGGGGTGCACGTCGCGATGCGCGCCAACAGCTTCCCGACCCTCATCGCGGCCGCCGTGGAGGGCCACGGCCTCATCGTCCTGCCCCGACCCTGGGGCGCTCTCGAGCAGGGCCTGGACCTGCTCTTCCCTGTCCCGGAGATCCCCGAGAGAGCCCTCTGGCTGGTCGTTCAGCCCGAGATGGCGCGGCGCCCGGAGGTGCGCATCGTCGTCGAGCGCCTCGCCAAC
Organism: uncultured Enterobacterales bacterium; assembly: GCA_964556105.1. GTDB lineage: Bacteria > Myxococcota_A > UBA796 > UBA796 > CAZKWG01 > CAZKWG01. The sequence goes on from CAZKWG010000122.1 coordinate 1,602, forward strand.
ATCGTCGAGCGGCTGATGGGCGGCTGAGCTGTTGTCCCCCGTTCCGGCCCCGACCGGGGTCCATGGGACGCACCGGCGCTCGGACGCCCGGTCTGGAGGATCCCATGACGCGCACGCTCCCCTTCGGAACGCTCCTCACTCTGCTCCCGCTCGCCGCCTGTGGGCCGGTCGAGCTCACCGCCGCCGAGGCCCGCGAGGCCCTCGAGCAGACCGTCAGCTCGGCCCGCGGCGAGACCACCACCACCGAGATCATCGAGGTCAGCACCGACTTCACGCTGGGTCAGGCGGTCGAGGACGCGGCCGAGGAGCTGCGCGCCTGGTGGGCCAGCCAGGCGCCCTGCGCCGACGTGAGCCGTGCCGGCGCCACCGTCTCCATCGACTTCGGCGACCTCGCCGACGACTGCGCGTACAACGAGCGCACCTACGGCGGCCTGGCCACGGTCACGCTGACCCGCGCCGACCAGGCCCAGGTAGACCTGAGCTGGGCGTTCTCGGCCATGACCAACGGCGACGTCTCCGTGGACGGCAGCGCGGACGTGCGCTGGGCGGGCGGAGAGAACCCGAGCCGCAACGTCGTCCACGACCTGAGCTGGGACCGCCGCGGGGAGGTCATCGAGACCTCGGGCGACCGCACCTGGACCTTGCTGGACCCCGCGCAGGGCGTCTCCGAGGGCATCGAGATCAACGGCACGCGCGACTGGCTGGTGGCCGAGAGCGCCTGGAGCCTCAGCATCGACGGCGTCGAGGCCCGCCCGGTGGACCCCGTGCCGCAGGCGGGCACCTACACCCTGACCACCCCCGCCGGCAAGACCGCCACGCTGACCTTCGAGCGCCTGGACGAGGACACCATCGAGGTCACCTTCTCCGGCGTCCGCGGCGGAGATCGGGTGTATCAGGTCACCTCGAGCGGCGACGTGAGCGAGGGCTGAGCCGCGGGCCCCGGCGCCCTGCGGATCCTGCCGCCAGCGGATAAGCTGTGCGCGGACGGGGGGAGGACACCATGACCAGCACACGACGCGCGCTCACCAGCCTGCTCTTCTTCGCGCTTGCCGCCTGCGACGGCGGCAAGTCCGGCGGCGATCTCACCGTCAGCGACCTCACCGTCGGCGGCTGCGGCGGCCAGGAGCTGCGCACGGCCCCGCCCGCCGACAGCGGCGACACCGCCGGCCCCGAGACGCTCACCGTCACCCCCGCGGGGCCCGGCACGATCGAGGTCCTGCACCAGAACGTCCCCGACGCGTGCTGCGTGGAGCACGAGGTGATCACCTCGGTCAGCGGCGACGCCCTCACCATCGTCTACGAGAGCTCGGGCGACCCCTGCGACTGCATGTGCTCGTACGACTTCTCCTACACGCTCAGCGGGCTCACGACCGGGGACTGGGTGGTCGAGGCGGCGGGCAGCTCGGCGACCGTCACGGTCGAGTAGCCTCGCGCGCTCCCGAAAACGCGCCCAGGGGTGTAAGCTGCGCCTGCTCCCGCCGTTGAGGCCGGGAGGCGAGGTGCAGGATGCGCTCCTGGGTGCTGACGGGCTTGAGTCTTCTGTTCGCGTGCGGCAAGGGCAAGGCGCCGGTCGAGGCCGCCGCCGAGACGCCTCCCAGCGCGGAGGTCACGGCGATGAAGGTCGATTTCGTGGACGACCCCGAGGCTGACGGCCTCACGATGCGCCTCTACGAGGCCAGCGCCCAGGACCTCGGCCTCGAGCGCGCGCCTCAGGCCAGCGCCACGCCGCTCTCCGCCCAGGAGGCCGCCGGCCTGATCGCGCGCCTGCCGAAGCTGGAGGGCGAGGACGATGACGCGCTCGCCTTCGCGCTCCGCCAGGGCCCGCAGCCTCCCCCGCGCACCGGCGCCACCGTCCAGGAGGCCTTCCCGCCCGTGGACGACGGATCCTCCGCGCCCAAGGTGGACAGCGGCCCGCTCACGGTGCTGCGCAAGGCCCCCGTCGGCGCCGTGCCGATGGCCCCCCACCTCTCGCTGACCTTCTCTCAGCCGATGATCCCGGTCACCAGCCAGACCGAGGCCTCGAAGATCGTCCCCGCTACGCTCGAGCCCCAGCCCGAGGGCCAGTGGCGCTGGCTGGGGACGAAGACGCTGCAGTTCGACCCCGAGCCCCGCTTCCCGATGGCCACCCGCTACACGGTGACCGTGCCCGCCGGCACGAAGGGCGAGGCCGGCGGCGCGCTGGCCGCGGCGGAGACCTGGACCTTCGAGACGCCCCCGCCCACGCTGCAGAGCTACTGGCCCTACGAGGACGGCGGCTGGCGGCGCGGCTACTATGGCAACCCGCAGCCGGCGGATCCGCTCATCTTCGTGGGCTTCGACCAGGCGGTCTCGCCGGAGGCCATCGCCGGGAAGCTGAGCGTGCGCGGCGCGGGCGAGACCGTCCCCCTGCGGCTGGCGACCCCGGACGAGCTGGCCGCCGACGAGGAGATGAGCGCCCGGGTCAAGGCCGCCGAGCCCGGCCGCGCCGTCGTCCTCAAGCCCGCGCGCGATCTCGCCCTGAACACGGGCTGGCGCGTCACCGTGCCCGTCGGCACGCCGTCCGCCGAGGGCCCGCTCACCACCACGGCCGAGCAGGGCTTCGACTTCCGCACCTACGGCCCCTTCCTGGCCGTGGACCTGAGCTGCTACAACGAGCGCCCCTGCCCGCCGACCTACCCCTGGACGCTCACGTTCACCAACCCGCTCGACGCCGAGCGCTTCGACCCCGCCGCCGTCACGGTCACGCCCGCCGTCCCCGGCCTGCAGATCCTCCCCTCCGGCCAGACGGTGATGCTCCAGGGCGCCTTCGCCGCGCGCACCACCTACAGCGTCACGGTCGCCGCGGGCGTGCTCGACGTCTTCGGCCAGAAGCTGGAGAAGCCCGCCACCTTCTCCATCGAGGTCGGCCCTGCCGACAAGTCCTTCAGCGGCCCCTCCAGCGGCTTCGTCGTCGTCGATCCCAACGCGCCACCCGCCGTCTCCTTCTTCTCGGTCAACCACAAGAGCCTGCGCGCCACCGTCCACCGCGTCGAGCCCGGCGACTGGGACAAATGGGTGGAGTGGAATCAACGTTACCGCTGGGAGGACGCCCGCAAGGCCCCGCTCCCCGGGACGCGCGTCTCGCAGAGCGTGGTCCAGGTCAAGGGCGAGAGCGACCGCATGACGGAGACCGCCCTCGATCTGAAGCCCTGGTTGAAGGAGGGCGCCGGCCAGTTCCTCATCCTCGTCGAGCCCACCGACCAGCCGCGCGAGCGCTGGGCCCGCCAGGAGTGGATCGGCTGGGTGCAGGTCTCCAAGCTCGGGTTGACGGCGTTCGTGGACCACGAGGAGCTGACCGCCTGGGTCACGCGGCTCGAGGACGGCGAGCCCGTCGCGGGGGCCGACCTCTCGCTGGTCGGGATGAAGCTCGAGCCGGTCCAGAGCGGCAAGGACGGCCTCGGACGCCTGAAGCTCACCAACGACGCCGGCACGGCGCTGGTCGCGCGCCTGGGCGCGGACACGGCGATGTTGCCCCAGAACGCCTACGCCTACGGCGGCGGCTGGACGCGCGTGGAGCAGATCGACCAGCAGCGCTGGTACACGTTCACGGACAAGAACCTCTACAAGCCCAAGGAGACCGTCCACGTCCGCGGCTGGCTGCGCACCATGCCCGCCGGCAAGGGCCAGGACCTGCGCGCCTTCGAGAACCGCGACCGCAAGATCGTCTGGAGGGCGTACTCCAGCGTGGGCAACCCGCTGGGAGAGGGCGTCGCACCTGTGTCGGGCCTGGGTGGATTCCAGCTTGAGTTGAAGCTGCCGGACACGCCGAACCTGGGCACGGCGCGCGTCGAGATGTCCATCGCCGGCGACGTCTACGGGGCGACCACGCAGACCTTCGAGATCCAGGAGTACCGGACGCCGGAGTTCGAGGTCAGCACGTCCGGCGGCGACGGGGTCTACACCCTGGGCGAGGACGCCTTCGTCGACGTCAAGGCCGCCTACTACGCCGGCGGCGTCCTGCCGAACGCGCCCGTGACCTGGAGCGTCTCGGCCGCGCCCGCCAGCTTCACGCCCCCCGGGCGCTCGGACTGGAGCTTCGGCGACTGGTCGCCCTGGTGGCGCTGGTGGTCCGACCCGGAGCCCTACCGCGAGCCCCAGACCCTCACCAGCACCACGGACGGCTCGGGCGAGCAGCACCTAGGGATCCACTTCGTCTCGGTGAAGCCGGCGAAGCCGATGACGGTCACCGCCGAGGCCAGCGTCATGGACGTGAACCGCCAGACCTGGGCCTCGTCCAAGAGCTTCCTCGTCCACCCCGCCGCCTGGTATGTCGGCCTGCGCGCGAAGACCTATGTGGAGCAGGGCGAGCCCATCGAGATCGAGAGCCTGGTGGTGGACCGCGAGGGCAAGGAGGTCGCCCACGCCGACGTGACCCTGGAGCTGCGGCGGCTGACCTGGAAGAACACGGGTCGCGGCTGGTCCGAGGTGCCCGAGACCGTGGGCACGGCCAACGTCGGCGCGGCCGGCAAGACCAGCTTGAAGCCCGAGGCGGGCGGGAGCTACGCCATCGTCGCGACGCTGCGCGACCCGCAAGGCCGCAAGAACCAGACGGAGATCCGCGTCTACGTGTCGGGCGGCGATCTGGCCCCGGACCGCGGCGTCGAGCAGGAGCGGGTCACCCTGGTGCCCGACCGCGAGACCTGGAAGGTCGGCGAGACCGCGGGCCTGCTGGTGCAGGCGCCCTTCTTCCCGGCCGAGGGCGTGCTCACCCTGCGGGCGGGCGGGCTGCTCGAGACGCGGACCTTCCACCTGGAGGGCTCCAGCACGCGGCTGGAGGTGCCGATCACCGACGCCCACATCCCCGATCTGACCGTGTCGGTGGACCTGGTCGGGGCGCGGGTGCGCTCGGACGACGACGGGAAGCCGCGGCCCGACCTGGCGAAGCGCCCGGCCTACGCCGCGGGCACGGTGACGCTCAAGGTGCCGCCCCTGGAGCGCACGCTGGCCGTGACGGTGACCCCGGCGAAGAGCCGGCTGGACCCCGGCGCGGGGACGACCGTGGCCGTCGAGGTCAAGGACGCCGCGGGACGGCCCGTCTCCGGCGCCGAGCTGGCGGTGGTCGCGGTGGACGAGGCGGTGCTGGCCCTGACCGGCTACCGCCTGCCCGACCCGCTGGACGCTTTCTACGCCGCCCGCGGCAGCGGCGTGGCCGATCACCACCTGCGGCAGCACCTCGCGCTGGCCAGGCCGGAGGCGGCGGTGGCCGGTCCCATGGGCGGGCTCGGCGCCAGCGGCTACGGGCGCGGCGGCGGCGGGTTCGGCGCCGCCGCCGAGGGGGCGGCGACCATGAGCAAAGACGCGGAGTACAGCCGGGAGATGCGCGCTGTGGCCGACGCGCCGGCCCCGCCTCCCGCGGCCTCCGCCACGCTGGCCGCGCGCAAGAGCAAATCGGCGGCGGAGCCGATGGAGGAGATGGACGCCTCGCCCGACGTGGCCGCCAACGGGCCGGCCATCCAGGTGCGCTCCAACTTCTCGGCCCTGGCCCTCTGGGCGCCCTCGGTCACCACCGACGGCTCCGGCCAGGCGAAGGTCGAGCTGAAGCTGCCGGACAACCTGACCCGTTACCGGATCATGGTCGTCGCCGTGGCCGGCGCGCGGCAGTTCGGGGCGGGCGAGGCGGACGTGACGGCGCGCCTGCCGCTGATGGTGCGCCCCAGCGCGCCGCGCTTCCTGAACTTCGGCGACCGCTTCGAGCTGCCCATCGTCGTGCAGAACCAGACCGACGCGCCCATGACCGTGAACGTCGCGGTCAAGGCGCACAACGCGAGCTTCCTCTCCAAGGTCACGGACCCCATCCCCGACCCGGCGAAGGCGCGCGGCGGGCTGGTCGGGGCGCGCGTGAGCGTGCCGGCCAACGACCGGGTGGAGGTGCGCTTCCCCGCCGCCGCCGCCATGGCCGGGACCGCACGTTTCCAGGTCGCCGTCACCAGCGGCGACTACGCCGACGCGGCCAACGTCGAGCTGCCCGTCTGGACGCCGGCCACCACCGAGGCCTTCGCCACCTACGGCACCTTCGACCAGGGCGCCGTCTTCCAGCCGGTCGCGCCGCCGCCCGATGTCTGGGGCCAGTACGGCGGGCTCGAGGTGACGCTCAGCTCCACCCAGCTCCAGGCGCTCACGGACGCCTTCATCTACCTGGCGCGCTACCCCTATGACTGCAACGAGCAGATCTCCTCGCGCCTGGTCGGCATCGCCGCCCTGCGCGACGTGCTCGGCGCCTTCGGCTCCGATCAGCTGCCCTCCGACGCGGAGCTTCAGCGCATCGTGGCGGCCGACCTGGAGCGGCTCGCCCGTCGGCAGAACTACGACGGTGGGTTTGCGTTCTGGCGGCGGGGCGACCCGAGCTGGCCCTATGTCTCCGTGCACGTCGCCGACGCGATCGTCCGGGCGAAGCTGAAGGGCTACGCCGTCGATCCCACGCTCGAGGCGCGCAGCCTGAACTACCTGGACAACATCCGCAGCCACATCCCCCACTGGTACTCCCAGGAGGCGAAGTGGTACCTGCGCGGCTACGCCCTGCACGTCCTCTCGCTGTCCGGGCGCGACCAGCTCGGCAAGGCGAAGGCCCTGCTCAGCGAGGCGGGCGTGGACAAGCTGCCGGCCGAGGCCAAGGGCTGGATCCTGCCCATCCTGGTGAACGGCAAGGCCACCAAGGAGGCGGCCAGCCTGGTCCTGTGGTTGAACAACCACCTGACCGAGTCCGCGGCGGGCGCCCACCTGACCACCAGCTACTCGGACGGCGACTACGTGCTCCTGCACTCCGACCGCGGCGTGGACGGCGTCTGGCTGGAGGCCCTGCTGCGCACCGACCCGAAGAACGACGTGGTGCCCAAGCTGGTCAACGGCCTGCTCGCCCACCAGAAGGCGGGGCGCTGGGGGAACACAACAGAAAACGCATTTGTTTTGCTGGCCCTCGACCGCTACTTCCGCGTCTACGAGGGCGTCACGCCCGACTTCGTGGCGCGGGTCTGGCTGGGTGACGGGCTGGCTGGCGACCACACCTTTGCGGGCCGCAGCACGGATCGCGTCCAGATCGACGTGCCCATGCAGTGGCTCCAGGAGAAGGGGCGGCAGGACCTGGTCATCGGCCGCGAGGGCAAGGGTCGGCTCTACTACCGGGTCGGCCTTCGCTACGCGCCCACCGATCTCGACCCGGAGGCGGCGGACTACGGCTTCACCGTGCTGCGCACCTACGAGGGCGTGGACGATCCGGGCGACGTCTGGCAGGACGCCGACGGGGTCTGGCACGTCAAGGCGGGCAAGCGCGTGCGCGTCAAGCTCACCATGGTCAACCCGATGCGGCGCTACCACGTCGCGCTGGTCGATCCGCTCCCCGCCGGGCTCGAGGTGCTGAACCCCGAGCTGAAGGGCACGGGCGCCCTGCCCGAGGACCCGACGGCGAACAAGGAGCCCTGGTGGTGGTGGAGCCGCCCCTGGTTCGAGCACGAGAACCTGCGGGACGAGCGCGTCGAGGCCTTCACCTCCCTGCTCTGGGACGGCGTCCACGAGTACACCTACGTCGCGCGGGCCACCACGCCGGGCGACTTCGTGGTCCCGCCGGCCAAGGCCGAGGAGATGTACAGCCCGGAGACCTTCGGCCGCTCGGACGGCGACCGGCTCAAGGTCGAGTAAGGCGGCCGGTGCGCTCCTCAGTCGAGGGGCGTCACCGCGTCGCCCATGATCTCCAGCGCCTGCGGGGTGCCGCCGTAGTACGCGGACATCCCCACGTCGATCCGCCAGATGCGCTCGTCGCAGCCGGGGTTGATGGCGTCCTGCACCGTGTGCCCGACGACCATGCGGGTGGCGCCCAGCCGCTCTAGCGCGTCGGCGAGATCCTGGCAGTCCTCGGTGTCGGGATCCTCGGAGAAGCGCCGCGACCAGAGCGGCCCGTCGTCCGCGTTGGTGTACGCCTCGGGGTCCTCGGCCTCCCCGAGCATCCAGGCCTGAATGGAGGCGTTCACGTCGTCCAGGGCGACGTTGGCGAAGGCGCTCTCCACGCCGCCGTGGACGAAGACCGTGTCTCCCACCTTCATGACCGTGTTCCGACCCGCCAGGAGCTGCGCGTAGACGCCTCCGGGTCGGAAGGCCGCCACCCGCCCCCGCTCCTCCTCCGGGTAGGCCATGATCTCGTCGTCGCTCGTGTCGTAGGGCGTGTCGGCGAAGTCCTCGAAGCCGCCCTCCGTCACGTAGCGGAGGTCGAGCTGAACGTTCATGACCTCGTGGTTCCCGTTCAGGACGTAGATCGCGCCTCCGGCGGCCCAGGCCTGATCGGCGAGCGCCTCCAAGGTGTCCAGGATCGCCTGCTCCCCGTCGCCCCGATCCAGCTGATCGCCGGTCTGCACGAGCACGGTCTCGCCGCCGGTCCAGGCGCCCGCCTCGTCGATGAGGCCGGCGAGCTGCAGCACCGAGAGGGTGGCGTCGAGGTCGCCGTGGACGTCGCCCACCGCGACCAGGCGCGCAGGAGCCTCGATCTCGGCCGGGGGAGGGACGGGGCGCTCCTCCCGCGCGTCGCTGTCGGTGGACGCGGTGTCGACCTCTTCTACGGAGGGCCCCTTGTCGGACGCCGGGGAGGAGCACGCGGAGGCGAGCAGGATGAGCATCTCGCGACGGTACGTGGGGCGCCAGGGCGTGTCAACTCGCCGATGTTCGCCCGCTTCCGCTCGGACGGCGACCGGCTCAGAGCGGGAAGACCCAGGTGTTCTCGCCGTCGGTGAGGCGGTACTGCATGATGGGCGGCCAGAGCGGGTCCATGAGCTGGGTCTCCCAGGTCGCGAGCGCCTGCCTCAAGCGGGCGACCTGCTCGGGTGAGCGCGCCGCGAGATCGGTCGTCTCGTAGGGGTCGGCCTGGAGATCGTAGAGGGCCTCGTCGCCGGTGAGCGCGTCCAGGAGCAGCTTGTAGCGCCCCTCGCGGATCGCGGCGGCGCTGCCGGCGCGCCAGTAGAGGGCGGGGTGAGGGGAGCCTTCGCCCTCGCCCCGCAGGTAAGGCAGGAGGGAGACGCCGTCATAGGGGCGATCGGTGGGGAGCTCGGCGTCCGCGGCGTCGGTGAGTGTGGCGAAGACGTCGAGCGCGCTCACCGCCTCGCCGTAGCGCAGGCCCGCGGGCAGGCGACCCGGCCAGCGCGCGAGCATCGGCACGCGCAGGCCGCCCTCCAGGTGCGTGAACTTTCCGCCCTTCCAAGGGCTGTTGTCGGCGATGTGGGTGTAGGTCGCGCCGCCGTTGTCGCTGAGCAGGACGACCAGCGTGTCCTCGGCCACGCCCGCCTCGTCCAGCGCGCCCAGGACCTGCCCGACGGCGTCGTCGAGGGTGCGCAGCATGGCGGCGTACATCCTGCGCTCCGGGTCGGGCTCGTCGATGGCGTCGTAGACCGCGCGCGGGGCCTGGAAGGGCGCGTGCGGCGTGGAGAGCGGCAGGTAGAGGAAGAAGGGGCGATCGTGGTTCGCGGCGATCCAGGCGGAGGACTCCTCGGCCAGCGCCGTCGTCAGGTAGCGCTCTTCCACGATCTCCTGGTCGTCGCGGAAGATGGCGGAGCTCCCCTCGCGCCCGACGCGCCACTGGTGGCGGTCGGCGAAGTGCTCCAGCCGCAGGTTCTGGATGTCGGCGCGGTCGGGGTCGGCGTACAGCGAGTGGGCCTCGTAGAATCCGTACTGGGTCTGAAAGCCCCGCCGGGTGGGGCGCTGGTCCGGCGCGACGCCCAGGTGCCACTTGCCGAAGATGGCGGTGGCGTAGCCGCGGCGGGCGAGCACCTCGGCCAGCGTGATCTCGCCGGGCGGCAGGCCCTCGCGGGCCTGCGCGTCGCGGGTCGTCTGCTCCCAGGCCTGGGACAGCTCCCAGCCGTCACCCTCGACCAGCGCGGACATGGCCACGCGCTCCAGCCCGCTCTGAGGGTGGCGGCCGTGCGTGATGTGCTCGAACCCAAAGCGCTGCTGGTAGCGGCCGGTGAGCAGCCCGGCGCGGGAGGGCGCGCAGATCGGGCTGGTGACCGTGGCGTCCTCGAAGACCACGCCCGTCGCGCCCAGCGCGTCGATGTGCGGGGTCGGGATCCACTGTCCGTTGTAGATCGACAGGTCCGCTCGGCCCAGATCGTCGGCCAGGATGAGGACGAGGTTGGGCGGGCGCTCCGCCCGTTCGGGGTGCGGGCTGGCGAGGAAGCGGCGCCGCGCCTCCAGGGCGGCGTCCTCGGGCAGGGGCGGCGCGGGATCGACCCGCGCGCAGCCCGTACCCAGGAGGGGCAGGCCCAGGAGGCTCAGACCCAGGAGGAGCGCCAGGTTCAGGCGATCTTCCACTTGAGCTGAGGGCCGCTGGCCTCCAGCGCGACGATGCGCAGCCCGCCCTCCAGCGTGCTGATGGCCACGGTGGGCACGTCCCCGCCCTGACAGAAGCGCACCTCGTCCACGTCCAGCCCGGGCTCGTTCAGGAGCGGGAGGGGGTCACCCTCGGGCAGGCGCAGCGCGAGGGCCTGCGAGGGCGCGCGACCGCGGGGATCCTCTTTGGTGAAGGCCACCCAGACGCGGCCGTTGCCCTCGGCCATGTCCAGCGTGCCGATCGCCACCTTGGGCAGCAGGCGCATCTCGTCGGGGGCCTCGCCGGGCTTGACGAAGGCCAGCCGGAAGCCGCCCAGGTTCTCCTCCAGCCAGGCCAGGACCAGGCCCGTGCCCATCGGGGTCGCCGCGCAGGCGCGCCCTGGGAAGGCGCCGGGGGCGCGCATGGGCTGGCCGGGGCCCTCCGGTCGCAGGTGCAGCAGCACGCCGCCCTTGCTCAGCACCACCGGGTAGAGCGTCCCCGCGAAGCCGCGCACCGTCGCCATGGCCGAGCGGTGCTTGCGCGCGAGGTTCTCCCCCTCGACCTGATGGACCTGCAGGCCGGGGCCCTCGCGGGAGATGCCGTAGACCGTCACCTGGCCGCCCTCGCCGCGCACGACGGGGCGCACGGCGGGCGTGTACTCCTGCTTGATCGAGCGCAGCGCGCTCATGCGGCCGTCGCGGGTGATGTCGGCCACGCTGGCCACCAGCCCGCCCGGCCGCTCGACGATGACGACGACCATGAAGCCGTCCGGGGTCGGCACCAGCGCGCGGCTGAGCACCGACTCGGTGGGCAGGGGCACCTCGAGCGCCCGCCCGTCGTGGGCCTCGCCGTAGCGCCCGATGATCACGCGCAGCTTGGAGCGCCCGGTCTCGTCGTTCTCCCAGAGCACGCCCACCGCCCCGCCGGAGATGGCGACGCTGGCGTCCTCGATCTGCAGCTTGACCAGCTCGCCGTGCTCGCTCTGGCTGGTGCCGCCGGCGTCCACCTCGGCGTAGGCCATGACGGCGGTGTTCAGGTCCACGCCCTCCAGCACGGCCTCGGTGAGGTCGGCGCGGCTGAAGTCCGCCTGCACGACGTTGGCGTTGCTCAGGTCCGCCGCCGTGAGATCCGCGCTGGTCAGGTTCGCGCCGGAGAGGTCCGCCTCGCGCAGGCCGGCGTTGGCCAGCCGCGCCTTGGAGAGGTCGGCGCCCGCGAGCCGCGCGCCCGCGAGGTTGGCCCGCGACAGATCCGCCTCGCGCAGGATGGCCGCCGAGAGGTCGGCCCCCTGCAGGTTGGCGCCGGAGAGCTTCGCCTCCGCCAGATCCGCGCCCGCCAGCACCAGCCGGGTCGCGACGATGCCCTTGAGCCGCGCGCCGGCCAGCCGTGCCGAGGGCGCCTTGGCGTTGCTCAGGTCGGCGTCGGTGAGATCCGCGCCCTGAAGATCGGCCTCCGTCAGGTCGGCGTCACCCAGATAGGCCTCCTTCCAGCGGCTGCGCAGCGCGGTGATCCCGTGCAGCACCGCGCCGGTGAGGTCCGCGCCGGACAGGTCCGCCTTGGCGAGGAGCGCGCCGGTGAGGTCGGCGCCGGAGAGGTCAGCCTTCTGAAGGTTGACCCCCGAGAAGTCCACGCCGTGCAGGGTGAGCCCAGCCAGATCGGCGGCGAAGAGGTCCACGTTGCCTTTGCGGTCGCGCGCTGCGTTGAACCCCTCGACGTCGCCGCTCGTCAGGAGCTCCAGAATATCGTCGGCCATGGCGGGCTCTCCAGGGAGGTCGGATGAAAGATCAATCACCTTAACCGGCTGGCCGGAGGGGGGACAGGAGATGCCGGCGGAAGAGGCCCGGGGCTATGCTGTGCAGATGGTGTACGCCCTGCTGCTGCTCAGCGCGCTCGCCGCCGCGGA
>CAZKWG010000123.1:0-13790 GCA_964556105.1 uncultured Enterobacterales bacterium
GCGGGCTCGGACAGCAACGGCGACGGGGCCGGCGCCGTGTGGCTGGTCTACGGCCCGGCCGACGCGGGCGGCTCCCTCCTGGACGCCGACGTGCGCTGGCTGGGCGAGCGCGAGCACGACGCGGCCGGGCAGGAGCTGGCCATCGCCGGAGACGTGGACGCCGACGGGCTCCCCGACCTGATCGTCGGCGCGCCGGGCGAGGACAGCGCGGGCGCCTTCGCCGGCGCGGTCTACCTGCTCGCCGGCCCGGCCAGCGGCGGCGGCGATCTGGGGTCAGCGCGCGCGAAGATCACCGGCCTCGACCGCAACGACTCCGCCGGCATCGCCGTCGCTGGCCCTGGCGATCTGGACGGCGACGGCCGCGCCGAGCTGGGCCTGGGCGCCTACGCCGTGGACACCGTCGCCGACTGGGCCGGCGCCGCCTACATCCTCCCCGGCGCGGGCTACTGACCGTACGGATCGATTATAGGTAAGTCATGTACTCGTTTTCTTCGCCGCCCCCCGAAGACCCCGCCGACCCGCTGGCCCTGCTCCTGGCCTGCCACGAGCGCATCGACCGCTACCTGCTCGGCCTGGAGCAGCTCATCGGGCTGGAGGACCCCGCCGACCCCCGCGTCCCCGTCACCGCCGAGGCCATCGCCCGCTACCTGGGCGAGGGCCTGCCCCTGCACGGACAGGACGAGGACCGCTCCCTCGCCCCGCGCCTGCGCGCCCTCGGCCCCGATCCGGCGCTGGAGCGCGCCCTGGCCCAGCTCGAGGCCGAGCACGTCACGCTGGACGAGGGCGTGCCCGACGTGATCGCCCTGCTGAACGCCATGGCGGCGGGCGAGCCCGACGTGCAGGACCGCCTGCGCGCCCACCACGCCTGGCTGGACCTGCTGCTGCGCGACCACATGGCGCGGGAGGAGGCGGTGGTCTTCCCGCGGATCGCCCAGCTGGACGAGGCGGCGCGGCGGGAGATCGTGCTGGAGATTCGGGCGCGGAGGGGCTGACTAGCCAACCCTCGCCCCCGGCGAGGGTTGGCTACCCGCAGCTCCCCGGCAGCTCGCCCTCCTCGCCCTGCGCGCACCAGTAGGTCTCCGGCTGGGAGTACGCTCCCGCGAAGGGGTCGATGACCGCGCCGTCCGCGCCCACCAGCTCGAAGTGGACGTGCGGCATGCTGCTGACGCCGGAGCTGCCCACCATCCCGAGCTTCTGGCCGCGCACGACGGCCTCGCCCACGCTCACCGCGACCGAGTCCGTCATCAGGTGCCAGTACCAGCTCTGCTCGCCGGTGGCGTGCTCGACCTTGACGTAATTGGCCGCCATCTCGTAGCCATCGCAGTCGATCTGGCCGTCCAGCGTGGCGTGGCAGCGGTCGTAGTTGCCGTCCTCGGTCTCGACCACCACGCCGTCGGCCGCGGCGATGACGGTGGCGCTGCCGGCGTCCATGGCGTCGAAGCCGCCGTCCAGCAGGAAGTCCGAGCCGTCGTGCTCGTCATAGCACCAGGGGAAGCCGCGGCCGAGGTAGTTCGTGCACAGCGCGCTCTGATCGCCGTGAACCTCCGGGTCGTGGTCTACGCCGGTGTAGAAGGTGGTCGAGATGCGCTCGGGCTCGGCGACGGGGAAGCCCACCTGCAGCGCCGCGCGCAGGGTGGTGTCGATCACCGCGGAGTCCGCGATCTCGCCCGTCTCTGCGGTCTCGGCCGTCTCTGGCGCGCAGGCCAGGGCGAGGAGGATCAGCATGTCTCGCTCCCCTGAACGCGAAGGCCCAGCTCGGACTCCAGCCAGCCGCGGACCAGGGGGATCTTCTCGGCGAGATCATCGGCGTCGCGCACGAAGAAGAGGGGCTCGAGCCGGGCGTAGAGCGCGGGCGGCAGGTCGATGGGCAGGTAACGCAATCCGAAATCCTGGCGGCGAGGGCTGTGCTTCGCGCGCAGGACCTCGACCAGGGGGACCAGCAGGAAGCGCTGGTAGGTGTCGATGGCCTCGACCAGCCGACCGCGGGCGAGGCCCTTCATCGGCATGTGGGCGAAGAGCTGGGTGCGGGCGCGGAGCTGCTGGAGGCGCTCGGCGAAGAGCGGGACCAGACGCGGGTCCACCACCGGTCGTAGCAGGCCGTCCAGGTCGAAGAGAACGACGGGCGCGCCGTGGCGATCCGGGTCCAGCCAGATGTCGAGGCGCTCGGGCTTCATCAGCGCGATGTCCAGCATCAGGCTCTCCGGCAGGCCGCGGAGCTGGTAGAAGCGCTGGTCGAAGTCGGGCGTGAGGGCGGTGGGCACGGGGTAGACGGCGCTCGCCCCGCCCAGCGCCGTGATGCACGCCTCGAGGGCCGCCCAGACGGGCCCCACCTGCTCGGGCGGCACCACCGCCACCAGATCGATGTCGGAGTGGGCGTCGTCGCGACCGAAGGCCGAGGAGCCGCCGATATAGGCCGCGCGCACGGCGGGGAGCGCGGCGAGGGTCTGATGAAGGGCGTCGATGAGGGCCTGGCGTTCCATGCGCGCCCCGTATCCAGATCGGGGGTCGCGGGATACCGGTCTCGCGGGAGGCCCGATGTCCGAACCCCGCCCGCCACACTTCTCGATGATCCGCTCCTTCGTGCTCGCGGACCTGTTCACGTTGGGGAACGTGGCCTGCGGCATGGCGGCGATCCTCGTCTGCATGGACGCGCTGGCCTCGAATGAGCTAGGTAATCTAGTCAAAGCCTTCTGGCTGCTCCCCGCCGCGCTGGTCATGGACGCGCTCGACGGGCGCATCGCGCGCTGGCGCCAGAAGAGCTCGATGCTGGGCGCCGACCTGGACTCGCTCGCCGACACCGTCTCCTTCGGCGTCGCGCCGGCCGCGCTGGGCTACACGCTCGGGCTGCGGGGCGGGCTGGACCAGGTCGTGCTCATCTTTTTCGTCGCCTGCGGCATCAGCCGGCTGGCGCGCTTCAACGTCACCGCGTCGGCGCTGGCCGACGAGACGGGCAAGGTGCGCTACTTCGAGGGCACGCCCATCCCGACCAGCCTGCTGCTGGTGCTGCTGCTGGGCATTCAGTACGCGGGCGGGCGGACCGGCGACCAGCTCTGGGGCGGCGTGCTCTCGCTGGGCGGCCTCGACTGGCACCCCTTCTCCCTCGCCTTCTTCGCGCTGGGCTGCACCATGGTCAGCGGCACGCTGAGGATCCCCAAGATCTGAGCTACGCTCCAGGCAGGAGGCCCCATGTTGCTACAGCTCGCCCTTATGCTGCTTGCCTGCACCGCCGACAAGGAGGAGACCGGAGGAGAATCGGAGACCGGCGAGACCGGCGAGACCGCCAGCGAGACCGGCGAGACCGGCGAGACCGGCGAGACCGGCGAAGAGACCGGCATCGCCCTCGATCGCTACTTCCCCGACGAGGCCGTCTGGTACCAGGACATTTCGGGCGAGGACCCCGACCCCAGCTCCGACGAGATCATCGGCTTCTTGCAGGATCACGGCTGGGGGCTGGGGCGCTTCCAGGTGGACTTCTCCATCGAGGTGCTCACGGCCGACAGCAGCACGGAGACGCGCACCTTCATCCCCACGGACGAGTTCTACGAGCCCGACTGCGACGAGGCGCCCGTCCCCGTCCCCGAGGGCGGCCGGCTGGAGGGCGAGACCGGCTACGCCTGCGAGAGCGACGGCGACTGCCACCTGATCGTGGCGCAGCGCGACAGCCTGACCCTCTACGAGATGTGGCGGGCCAACATCGAGGGCGACACCTTCTACGGCGGCTGCATGGCGATCTGGGACATGTCCCGCGTCTATGGCGACGAGGGGCGCGGCCTGGGCTGCACCTCGGCCGACGCCGCCGGCTACCCCATCGCCCCCCTGCTGTTCACCGCCGACGAGGTCGCCGCCGGCGAGATCCGCCACGCCATCCGCTTCATCCTGCCCAACACGGCCATCCGGGAGCTGATGTTCGCCGCCCCCGCCACCCACAGCACGCGCGCCACCTCAGGCGACGACACCGCGCCCCCCTACGGCGCGCACCTGCGCTTGCGCGCCGACTATCCGGTGGACGACCTGCCCAGCGAGGGCGCGAAGGTCGTCGCGACCGCGCTCCAGACCTATGGCATGTTCCTGGCCGACGGCGGCAACGTCGCGCTGACCGCCCAGGCCGACACGTACACCACGGCAAAGTGGGCGGATCTCATGGAGTCTCGCGATCTCGAGGACATCGAGCCCAACGACTTCGAGGTCATGCCGCTGGGCGAGCTGACCAACTGGGGCGAGATCGACTGCGAGCGGGTGGAGTAGCCGCGCTGCGACGCCCGAATTGACGGCGAGGATCCTCCTGTCGTACCTTCGCCCGACGAGGTGCACGACATGGGTGAGAAGCTGCACGCAGACGGGCGGGTCGAGCTGGACGCGGAGTCATCGGCTCGGATCGCCGAGAGCCCGCTGAACAACGAGGATCTGGCGCCGGTCAAGATCGCCGACCGGACCTGGAACACCTACAACTTCGCGGCGCTGTGGATCTCCATGGCGCACTGCATCCCCACCTACATGCTCGCCAGCGGCCTCATCGGCGCCGGCATGAGCTGGGGGCAGGCGCTGTTCACCATCGCGCTGGGCAACATCATCGTCCTGGTGCCGATCCTCGCCAACTCGCACCCCGGCACGAAGTATGGGATCCCCTTCCCCGTCTTCGCCCGCGCCTCGTATGGCACCTATGGCTCCAACCTGCCGGCGCTGATGCGCGCCATCGTCGCCTGCGGCTGGTTCGGCATCCAAGCCTGGATCGGCGGTGAGGCGCTGAACACGCTCTTCGGCGCGATCTGGCCGGGCTGGCTTACCTGGGGCAGCCCCATCGGCTTCGGCGGGCCCGCAGACACGTCTGGGCAATTGAGCAACGTGTTGCTATCCACGGACCCGAATGGCGTCTTCGCCGAAAACGCCGGGTACCTCTATATGCCCGGCCTGTGGATCAGCTTCCTGCTCTTCTGGGCGCTGAACATCCTCATTGTCTACAAGGGCATGGACCTGCTGCGCATCGTGGAGAACTGGGCCGCCCCCTTCGTGCTGATCATGACGGGCGTGCTGGTGGTCTGGGCCTATGGCGAGGCCGACGGGCTGGGCGAGATCATGAGCCAGCCCGGCAAGTTCGCCACGACCGGCGAGTTCATCAAGGTCTTCATCCCGTCGCTGACGGCGATGATCGGCTTCTGGGCGACGCTCTCGCTGAACATGCCCGACTTCACGCGCTTCGGCCGCAGCCAGCGCGAGCAGATGATCGGCCAGGTCGTGGCGCTGCCGACGACGATGACCGTCTTCGCCGCCATGGGCGTCTTCATCACGTCCGCCTCGGCGATCATCTACGGCGAGGCCATCTGGGACCCGGTCGTGCTGGTCGGCAAGTTCACGCAGCCCGTCGTGGTCGCCATCTCGATGTTCACCATCGTCGTGGCGACGCTCTCGGTGAACATCGCCGCCAACGTCGTCTCGCCGGCCAACGACTTCGCCAACGCCTTCCCGAAGTACATCAACTTCAAGACCGGCGGCCTGATCACCGGAATCGTCGGCATCCTCATGCAGCCCTGGAAGCTGCTCGCCGACCCGAGCGGCTACATCTTCCAGTGGTTGCTCGGCTACTCCGGCGGGCTCGGCACCATCGCCGGCGTGCTCATCGCCGACTACTGGTTCGTGCGGAAGAAGGAGCTGAACCTGGCCGACCTCTACCTGAAGGACGGCGTCTATCGCTACATCGCTGGGTGGAACCCCGCCGCCGTCATCGCCACGCTGCTGGGCTGCGGCGCCGCCTGGATCGGCCTCGTCGTGCCGGCCCTGCGCCCGCTCTATGACTACGCCTGGTTCATCGGCTTCGCCGTGGCCTTCTTCAGCTATCTCGGCCTGATGAAGCTCATGCCGATGCCGGGCGGCGCGGCCTCGCGGTGAGCGCGGCGGCCCTGCTGGCGGGGCTGCTCCTCGGCGCCGCGCAGGCCGACGAGCTCGAGCTCCCCCGCCTGGAGCACCGCTGGGGCCTCGCCCAGGGCCTGATGGCCGGCATCGTGGTCAGCCACGCCGTCCAGCCGCTCGCCGTGCTCACCGGCGACATGGCCTGGAAGGACAAGCACGTCGTCGCGATCTCCGGCGCCGCCCTGTATGGCGCCAGCTTCGGCGGGATGATGGCGCGCAAGCGGTGGAGCCTGTGGATCGCCATCGGCGGCCCCGTCGTCGGGATCACCAGCATCACCGGCGCCTGGATCCTCGGCAGCGCCGGGCTGATCGAGGCGGAGGTGCGACCGGACGTGTTTCAGCTCGCCGGCGGGCTGCTTCAGGTCCCGGCGGCGGCGCTGTCCTGGAGCCTGCTGCGCGACGACCCGCGTCTGCGACGCGAACCGAGCGTGTGGCTTCAGGTCCGACCGCCGGGCGAGCCGGGGGAGCTGGGTGGGCTGGAGGTCGCGGGGGTGTGGTGAGGGCGGGTGCGGGGCGGGTGGGCGGCGGTTAGAGGCCGGCTGAGGTGGTGACGTGCAGATCCGCAGGCTTGTCCTTCAGGACCTCGGTCCCTTCTCCTCTCTGGACATGAGCTTTCCAGAGGGGAAGATCGGTGATCGCGCGGACGTGCACCTGCTGGTGGGGCCGAATGGGAGCGGAAAGAGCAGCGTCCTCGCGGCGATCGCCCAGTGTTTCGCCTATGGGGAGGCGGGCTTTGCGGGGAGGAGCCGGAGCGCCCAGAGCTTCGCGGCGGTGGACACGACGCTTGGGTGGCGGGGGGTGCGCCTTTTTGACGGTAGCGCAGACGAGCTGCGTTTCCCCCAGGCAGAGCCGCTGAACGTGGTGCATGTGAGTCACGATGAGCAGTACATCTACAACTTCAACACAAATGGGTTTGAAGCCTTCGACGACGCCTACTGGCGGGCCGAGAACGGCTCGACCGAGGTCACAAGAGTCCCCTTCGCCGTGTTCGCCTATGGTGGGCTAAGACGGGCCGGCCCAGGCCGCGTGGACGGCATCGTCGAGCTCAAGGACAACGCCCTCCTCGAGGCCTGCACCTTCACCCGCCCATCCGGTACAGGCCCGCTCGTGCAGTGGCTGGTCAACACCGAGGCGAGGCGCTCCCTCTACTTGACTTACGGTCAGATCGGACAAGCAGAGCGGCGAAGCTCCGCCCTGAACCGGCTCTCTTCGGCGATGGAGGAGGTGATCGGCGCGCCCGTCGTGTTCCGCCTGGAGTTGGAGCCCTTTGCGCTGAAGATCGGCATCGGGGCGGCCGCCCCCACCCCCGTCGACCTCCTCCCCGACGGCCTTCAGTCGCTGCTCTCCTGGGTCGGCGACCTGTTGATGCGCCTCGACCGCATCCCCTGGGATGACGAGGGCCCCGTCACGGACCGCCGCTTCGTGCTGCTCCTCGACGAGGTGGAGGTCCACCTTCATCCGGGCTGGCAGCGACGCGTGATCCCCATGGCGGAACGCCTCTTCCCCAACGCGCAGATCATCGCCTCCACGCACTCGCCCTTCGTGATTGGATCCGCCACCGACGCCTGGATTCACCCCTTCCGCCTGGAGGGCGGCCACGCACGGGTCGATCCCCCACTCCCCTCGGCGCGCGGGACCAGCTATCCGGCCATCGTGGACAACATCCTCGGGATCACGGACGAGTTCGACGTGACCACCGAGGCGCAGCTGAAGGAGTACCGGCAGCTTTGGAAGGCCCGCCTGGGCGGCGACGAGGCGGTCGCTGCGCGCCTGCTCGCGCTGGCGGCCGAGCTCGCAGCGCGCAGCGAAGAGCTGGCCACGATCATCGGCACGGAGCAGCGCGAGCTGCGCCATCGGCTCAGTCGAGGGGAAACGTCAGGATGATGTCCTGCGCCAGACCTCCCGCACCCGAGATCCTCGCCCAGAACGCCCCGAGCTGGACAGCGAGGTGGCTGGAGCGACGCGCCGCCGATCCTGGCGCCGGCTTCCGCTGGCCCACGGTCGAGGGCCGGCCGGCCAATCAGCACATCCTGGCGGCGCTGAACGAGATGACCGCGGGGCACTGCGCCTACTGCGACGGATGGCCGCTGGAGGACACCACCGACCCCTCCATCGACCACTTCCGCCCCAAGGCGCACTTTCCCGAGGCCGCGTTTGGCTGGAGCAACCTCTTCCTGGCCTGCGGGCGCTGCCAGGGTCCTCAGGGCAAGAGCGACCGCTGGGACGATGACCTCCTCAAGCCGGACGCTGAGGACTACAGCTTCGAGCGCTACTTCCGCTACGTAGCGGCGACGGGAGAGCTGGAGCCAAACCCCCAGGCGAGCGCCAAGGACCAGCGCCGCGCCGAGATCACGATCTCGCTGCTCGGCCTGAACGCTGGTAGCCGTCCCCAGAGCCGCCGGCGCATTCAGCGCCTGTACACGCAGGAAGCGTCTCGACCCTACCGCTTTGTCTTCGGGTGACCCCTACAACCACCCCACCACCACCTTCCCCAGCCCGAAGCTGAGCAGGTTCGCCGCCAGCGACCACCAGGCCGCCCGCGCCAGGCCGGCGTGGTGCATCAGCCGCGCCTCCACCGCCCAGGCGAAGAGCTCAGCCAGCGCGACGGAGACCCAGCGTCCCTCCTCGGGCCCAAGGGGCCAGCGCCGCGCGAGATCCCAGGCGAGGATCCAGGCGGCGGGGTGGGTGGCGAGGCTGGCCAGAAAAGCCAGCTCCAGCCGGGACAGGCGGCTGCGCGCGGGGCCGTCCCTGCTCAGGGCAAGGGTCCAGACGGGGACCTCGATGGCCTGCGTGATCAGGAAGGCGACGAGCCAGCCCTTCACGCGTCCCGGCGCCGCCGCGCCAGCGAGAGGGTCAGCGCGAGGCCCATCGCCGCGAAGCCAACGCCCGCCGCCGACTTGCCGCCGCCGCAGACACCGTTCCCGGTCGCCGGCTCGCCGATCGCCTCCGTGAAGCCGGGATCACACCAGATCTCGCTCCAGACCGAAGCGCCAGAGCTCTGGCAGGCCTTCTCGCGCCCCTCGGCGCCCAGCGCCTCGCAGTCCTCGCTGCCCTCGTAAGAGGCCTCGCAGCTCACGCAGTGATCGGCGTCGTAGTACTCGAGCAGACAGGTCTCCGGGCTCGTGTCGACCTCGTCCGCAAACGCGAGCCCCAGCAGCAGCACGAACATGGTCTCTCCCCCCGGTCTCTGTCTCTCAGCTCACGCTGGTTGAAGCTACGCTATAGCGCCGGGCCGCCGCGCCCGCAAACCCGCGAGCAGCAGCCCGAGCGCGACACCCACCGCGCCCGCGGGGGAGCCACCGCCCGCGCACCCACACCCCTCGGTCTTGGCGTCGTCGCCCGCCGTCTCCTCGTCCTGCTCGCTATCGGGAGCGCCGGTCTCGCCCGTCTCGCCCGTCTCGCCCGTCTCCCCCGTCTCGTTCGCCTCGCCCGTCTCCCCCGTCTCGTTCGCCTCGCCCGTCTCGCCCGTCTCCCCCGTCTCGCCCGTCTCCCCCGTCTCCCCCGTCTCGCCGCCCTCGACCACCGCGTCCACCAGCCCGTCGTCGTCCGCGTCGGGCCCACCATAAGCGCCGAGATCGCTGGCCCCGCCGTCCGGGTCGAGGATGGCGGGATCGCCGGCCCCACGGAAGGGGGAGCTCTCCTGCAGGCGCAGGTCGTCGTTGCCGCAGTCTCCATCGGCGCTGTAGGCGACAAACATGGGATCGCCGCCCAGATTCCCATCAACACCAGAATCTACGAAAAAGTAGCCGCCAGCGTCCACGGGCGCGTTCTCGCTCCAGCCGTTGTACACGAGGGTCGTGTACGCGTAGTCATAGGCGTCCGAGGCGTACACGCCCACACCCTCAGAGCTGGCGACGATGTTGTTCCGCACATCGCCATAGGCATAGTAGGCCGCGTAGTAGGCCCCACCCCAGTCGCTGGCCTGATTGCCGACGAAGGTGTTGTTCCGCACGGACCCTGTCGGGGCCCCGTACCGATAGAGCGCGCCGCCCAGCTCCGCCTGGTTCTCGATGAACTGGCTGTTCGTCACGCTGTCGGCGCTGGTCCACTGATGGGCGATGGCGCCGCCTACGGACGCCTCATTGGTGCAGAACGCGCTCTTCCGCACGGTGAGGGCGTCGAGGGCGTAGAGGAAGACCGCGCCGCCATAGCTCTCGGCCAGGTTGTCCTCGAAGCTCGTCCCGTCCAGCGTCAGCGTCGCGTACCACTCCAGCTCCAGGGCGCCGCCGCTCCCGTTCGCCGTGTTGTCCTCGAAGTGGGTGTCCGTGAACACCACGTCGCTGTCTACACAGTAGAGCTGGGCCGCGCCGCCGTTGCCCCAGGTGTGGTTGTCCACGAAGCGGGCGCCCTGGACCGTGAGCCCCGAGCCCCAGATCACCGCGACCGCGCCCGCGCTCTCCGAGCTGCCGTTGCTCTCGAAGGTGGTGCCGTCGAGCTCGAGCACGTCGTAGCCGTAGGTGTAGATGGCGCCGCCGCTGACGTTGGCGCCGTTGCTGCGAAAGGTCGAGCCCTGGTCCGTGAGCCGGTTGTACCACTCCAGGTAGAGCGCCCCGCCGTAGGTGGCCTTGTTGTCGTCGAAGGTGCAGTCGAGGAGATCGAGGGCGCTGCCCTGCGCGTAGAGCGCGCCGCCCACCTGCGTGGAGGAGCCGGACCCATAGACGGTCACGCGGGTGAGGCTGAGCGCGCTGTACCAGACCATCAGGCCGCGCCCGTCCGGAGCCGTCACGCTCAGGTCGCTGACCGAGACGGACTCGCCCGAGCCCACGCTGAGCGCCGCGCTGCAGCCCGTCCCGTCCAGCACGGTCTCCGCCTCGCCCGCCCCGACCAGCGTGAGGTCGAGCCCGCCCGTAGACACGCACTCGGCGTAGGTCCCGGCGGCGATCTGCAGGGTGTCCCCGTCGGAGGCGGCCGCGACCGCCGCCGAGAGGGTGGCGTACGCTCCGGGGTCCGCGGGATCGACGGAGAGGGTCGCGGCCTGCGCCAGCCCGAACAGCAGGATCATGGCCGCCTCCGGCGCGCCGCCGCCAGCGCGATCACCAGGCCCAGGGCGCCCACGCCTCCCCGGTCGGGCGCGCCCGCGCAGCCGCAGCCGCCCGGCTTCTCGTCGCCGTCCAGGCCCGCCTCGCCCTCGCCTTCGCCGCCGGGCTCGCCCTCGCCCTCGCCCTCGCCCTCGCCCTCGCCCTCGCCCTCGCCCTCGCCGGGACAGGGCGCGTCGAGCCCGTCACAGTCCTGGTCGATGCCGTCCCCGCAGGTCTCCGCGGCGCCCGGCAGGATGGCGGCGTCCTGGTCGTCGCAGTCGGTCTCGCAGTCCACCCCGTCGCCGTCGTAGTCCTGGACCGGGAAGCAGCCCGTGCCCTCGGCGTCGAGCTGATAGTCCCAGATGCCGCGACCATAGGTGCCGAAGCGGATGGTGTTCTCGGACGTGAGCGTCTCGCAGCTCCAGTAGGTGGTGATCGGCGCGTCGTTGTCGGTGATGTCCACCCACGCGTCATCGTCCGGGGCGCGCATGTAGACCGTGGACTCCGTGCCGGCGAACATGCGACCGGAGTCGTCGGGGGCCTCGCACAGGCTGTAGACCAGCGTGTTGGGCAGGCCCTGTCCCCAGGGCCGGAAGGTCTCGCCGCCGTCCGTGCTGCGGTAGACCGCCGGCACGCCGTAGCCGGACCCGCCGACATAGACCAGCGCCGCGTCGTTCCGCGACGCCACCACCGCCTGCCCGTAGTACCAGTTCTCGTCCGCCACCAGGCTGGAGGACTGCGTCCAGGTGACGCCCCGATCGCTGGAGTAGAAGAAGCGCCCGTAGCTGGTGGCGGCGAAGGCGGTATTTGAATCGATCGGCGAGAATATCACACGACTGAGATATTCATAACCATCGGAGGAAAATTCCTGCTCGGACCACTGCGCGTAGCTGGCGCTGCCCCGCCGGCGGTCGAAGGTGTAACGGTAGAGCTTCGTGGCGGGGAAAAAGAAGGCGGTCGCCTGGGTGGGATCCGCGATGATCGGCGGCAGCCAGGGCACGTAGGACTCGCCCGTGGGGAAGTCCAGGTAGTGGAGCTCGGGCGCGGTCTCGCCGACCTGCACCAGGATGAAGCCCGGATACACCGAATACACGATCTCGTGGGAGCCGTCGCTCGAGGTCAGGTGGCCGTAGTCGCCGCTGATGATCTGGGCGAACTCCTGGACCTCGTCGTCCTGCTCGACGTCGTTGGTGATCTGGTAGCCCTGGTCCTGGGCGCCGGCGGCGATGTGGGTGGGGTCGGCCGAGCTGGTCAGCGTGCTGTAGTACTGGCTGACGCGCAGGCCCTGCAGGGACAGGTTCTCGGTGGTGACGAGCCCGTCCTGGGAGCGGTAGAGCCCGCCATCGGTGCAGATGTACCAGACCTCCTCGCCGCGCCCGTCGAGCTGAACCTCGACGCCCATCATGTCGGCGTGCAGCAGGTTGGTCGGGTCCCCGTAGTACTCCCACCAGTTGTTCACGGCGTTGAAGCTGTCGCCGCCGTCGTAGGTCGCGTACAGGTCCACGCCGCCGAAGGCGAAGAGGTCCTCGTCGTCCACGCTGGCGTTCAGCGCCCCCCAGTAGTCGGAGAGGCTGCTCTTGAACGTGAACGTGGCGCCGGCGTCATCGGAGCGGAACAGGTAGCGACCGCCGGTCACCACCCACAGGCGCGGCGCGCCGGCCTCCGACCCGGTCAGCTCCGCCTGGCTGCTGCCGGCGTCGAAGGTGCCGACGGCGCCAAACGACCCGCCCCGGTCGGTGCTGGTCAACAGCACGCCGCCGGGCCCCGCCAGGTACAGCGTGGTCCCTCCGTCGCGGGGCGCCCAGAGATCGCCGTAGTAGCTGCCGAGATCGTAGATGTCCTCCCAGGAGGCGCCCTTGTCTTCGCTCTTGTAGAGGGTCACGCCCCGGCCGCCGGCGCCGAGCAGGAAGAGGGTCTCGCTGCCGTCCTCCAGCATGAGCGTGCGGCGCACCTGGCTCAGCGAGCCGAGGCCGTCCGGCTCCTCCCAGGTCACGCCCTCGTCGGTGGAGCGGTGGACCAGCCCGCCGTCCGTGGCGACCAGGATGATGTCGGGATCGCCCTCGGCGTCGCCGCTCATCACCTCGACCCAGTGGGCGCCGCCGTACTTGTTGTCGCCGATGGGCGTCCAGTCGGAGCCCTCGGGGCTGCCCAGCCAGACGCCGCCCAGGGACGAGCCGGCCACCAGGGTCTCGCGATCCGGGCTCAGGCGGGCGGCATGCATGCGGCCGGCCTGGTTGTCGCTGCCGCGCTCGACCCAGCGGGCGACGGGGTCGACGGCGGGGGGAGCGCGGCGGAGGGCGGCGCGGCGAGCGAGCTGGCGCAGGCCGTTCTCGCGCTCGATGGCCTTGGTGTCCACGCCCGGCGGCGCGCGGTGCTTCTGCTTGACCCACTCCTTCCGGGCCTGCTTGTTGCGGCGCTCCGCGTCGGGATCGAGAATATGCTCCGTCGGCGGGGGAATATACTGTGGGGTCGCCAGCGCCGTGTGCGACCTGGTCTCGCGCTGGGGCTTCGCCTGTGGCTGGACAGGCGGGGCCGCGGGGGGCGCGGCAGGCAGGCTGTAGGCGAGGAGGCCGGCGAGCGCTACGCCCGACCAGGGGAGGAGGTGGCTGCGCATCGGAGGCTCCTGGCTCGACGAGAGCGGGAGGATAGCAGGAGGTGTGTGGCTTCGGCGTGACATCGTGCGCGCGGGGTCCGCCTCGGATACAGCAGGCTCGACGTTCCTGGAGCCTCGATGCCGCGCCACGTGGTGGTCTCGCCAGAGGAAGACCTCGCCGCCTTTTACGGAGGCGCCGACCCGATCGCGACCTCGGGCGCCGCTCTCCCGCCCATGGCTGCGCCCGCTCCGGTGGCCACGATCCGGACGGCCGC
>CAZKWG010000124.1:0-13782 GCA_964556105.1 uncultured Enterobacterales bacterium
AAGGAACCTCCAAGGGGTGAGCCGCCCACGCCGGGCGCACACCACCAGGAGCTCCCGATGTCCTTCGCCCTCTCCCTCGCCGCCCTCGCCCTCTCCTCCAGCGCCGCCCTCGCCCAGGGCTACCCCGCGCCGGATCTGGCCGAGCCCTGCACGATGGTCACGGACCCGCTGCTCGAGGAGACGGCCGCCCTCGTCGAGCAGGCGCGCCGCTACGCCGTCCGCGACGCCGCCATGAACTACCCCGACGGCGCGTACGGCCTCTACGCCCTGTACAACCTCCAGACCCTCGACGAGGTCTCCGGCGAGCTGGCCGACATGCGGGCCTGGCTGTCCACGGGTCCGGGCGACAACGACCCCTACGCCGTCAACTACTCCGAGGCGGGCACCATCATGGACTGGCTGCGCCAGGGCGTCATGCCCGGCCTGCAGTACGCGCAGTGGTACGCCATGGTCAGCGCGGTCTACCACGACAGCGACGCGGCCCGCGTGTCGGCCGAGCTCTCCGCCGAGGCGAGCATGGCGGGGCAGGAGAACATGCTCTACGCGATGCGCTGCTTCTCGGACGCCTATCTGACGCAGTACTGAGCGGCGGGGCGCGCGGAGCCCGCTCCGCCTACGAGGCCACGGCGAACAGAAAGCGCAGCGCCTTGGGCAGCCGCCGCCGCCAGTGCTTCTCATGGTGCGCGCCCTTCGCGTCGGGGCGCCACATCAGGCGGCTCCCCAGACCGCGCGCCGCCAGCAGCCGCGCCAGGCCCTCCGCGTCAGCGAACATGCTGCCCCGCTCGCGCCGGCCCGCGTCCAGGTAGAGGCGGGCGCCGGGCGGGAGGGTCCAGGCGCCGCGCTCCAGCCGACGGAGGACGGCGCGGCGGCCGAACCAGAGCGAGGGCGACATGGCCAGCGCGCCCTCGAAGACCTCCGGGTGTCGGATCAGGGCGACGAGCGATGCTAGCCCGCCTAGTGACGCGCCGCCGATGACCCGCGGGCCGCCGCCGCCCAGGCGCGCCTCGACCTCAGGGACCAGGACCCGCGCCACCTGCTCGACGAAAGAAGGGGCTTGTACGCCGAGCTCCCGATTCCTCAGGACGCCGCCGTGCCCGATGGCGACGATGACGGGCGGCAGGAAGCTGCGCCTCGGCAGCCGATCCGCGGCGTCATGGGCGTGCCAGCCGCCCGCGTAGCTGCCGTGATCGCCGAACACGTTCTGGCCGTCCAGGAGGTAGAGCGTGGGGTGTGGCGCGCGGATGTCCAGCCGGGCGGGGACATAGGCCATCACCGGGCGCGCGACGAAGCTGGGCGGCCCGAAGTCGCCCAGATGGAGAAAGCGGCCAGGGGTCTGGCGCGCGGCGCTCACCGGGCGGGCAGGACGAGCTCACCACCCGGACGCGGCGTCCCATCCTCCCCGAGGATCTGCACGGTCAGCGTGGGCTTCCCAGAGGGCCGGTCCACGGTGATCCAGGCGAAGTTGAAGAGGCCGCCCTCGGCGTAGAGCACCTCGGGGGCGAAGCTGGGATCCGGGGTCACGGCCTTGGACGCCCCCGCCGAGAGCGGGCCGGCGATGATCTCGTGGATGATCAGGGGCTGGCCGTCGCCGTCCAGGTCGGGCGAGAAGCGGGCGATCTGCGCGAAGTGTACGTCTGCCGCCAGGAAGACGAGGTTCTTCATCTGGGCGCGGTCCAGCTCCAGCAGGATGCCGCGCAGCTCGCGCTCGAAGCCCGTCGCGGCGGCGCCCTCGTCGGCCGCGGCGTCATCGGCGCCGTCCGCCCAGCCGTCGCGCCCGTTCTCGCCGGGCTGGCTCCCGGTGGGCTGGGCCAGGGGCACGTCCACGCTGATGATCTTGAAGGTGGCGTCCGACGCCCGCAGCCCCGCCAGCAGCCACGCGCGCTGCGCCGCGCCGAGCATGCTCTTGGCCGCCTCGGGGCTGTCGGGATCGGCGTTCGCGCTGCGGAAGGTGCGGGCGTCCAGCAGGAAGAGCTCGACGTCCGCGCCCCAGCGGAAGGAGCGGTAGATGCCGCGCTGATCCGCCGACGCCTGCGACACGGGGTTGTAGTCGTGGAAGGCGGCCACGCCCTCCTGCACCAGCGTGGCGTATCCCGGACGATCGCTGCTGCGACGCCAGGAACCCCAGGCCATCCCGTGGTCGTTGATGACCTCGTGATCGTCCCACTGGGCGTAGAAGACGGTCTGGCGCAACATCGCCTGGTAGTGGAGCTCGGCGCGGTTGTAGCGCCAGTGCTGCCAGAAGATCTCGCGCAGCAGCTCGGGGCTGGTCCAGGAGACGTCCTCGTCGCGCACGTCGCGGGCCGGGCCGGGGACGTTGCGCCAGGGAGCCCCCAGCTCGTTCTCCTCCGGGCCGGCCTCCAGGCAGAGGCTGTCGGCGTAGATCTGATCGCCGTTCATCACGAAGAAGTCAGGCCGCAAGGCGGCGATCGCCCCGAAAATTGGGTAGCCCAGCTCCGCGCCGTCCGGGCCCAGGCGGCGGCAGCGCCCCTGGCCGCCCAGATCGCCGCTCATCGCGAAGCGCACCGGGCGCACGTCGGTGGCGGCGGGCGCGGTGCGGAAGCTGGCCACGACGGGCTCGGAGCGCGCCTCGCCCGGGGCCTCGTAGCGGGCGGTGACGGTGTAGCGGGTGTCGGGGCGGAGCCTGCTCAGGGCGACGCGCGCGGTGAGGTCCCGCGCGGGATCCGGGGCGACCGTCCAGGATCCGCCGGCCACCGGCCGCGGACGCACCTTCAAGGTGAGCGTCCCCTCTGCGGGCGCGCGCAGCCAGATCACCGCCGCGTCCTCGGTCGCCTCGGCGATGACGGGTCCATGGGTGGGCGGAGGCGAGGCGGCCACCGCGATCCCGGAGAGCAGGCTCCCCCCCAGCAGGCTCCCCAGGAGGCGCACGAGGGTCGGTCGAACAGGCATGGTCCTGGCTCCCCTGGCGGGCGTGGCCCGCTCCATCTACCATGGCTCTCCTCTGGAGGAAGGCCATGCTGACGCTTCTGTTCGCCCTCGCCTGCGCGAGCGACAAGGACGGGACCACACCCTCATCGGACTCGGGCGGGACGGAGGAGACCGGCGAGACCGGCGAGACCGGCGAGACCGAGCCCGAGGGCACCGACGAGGACGGCGACGGCTGGAGCGTCGAGGAGGGCGACTGCGACGACGCGAGCATCTACGTCAACCCAGCCTGGGACGAGGACACGGGCGACGGCGTGGACAACGACTGCGACGGGCGCATCGACGAGGTCTGGACGGGCTTCAGCGTGGTCTGGCTGAACGGCGACGAGGGCGGCGGCACCCTGCTGACCATCGACACGCTGGGCGCGCTCGCGGACGAGCAGACCCTGGACAGCTCCTGCGCCATCCTGGGGATGGACCGCAACGTGGACGGGCTGACCGTGGTGAACAACAACGGCGCCTTCGCCACGCTGGACGACGGCGCCTGCACGGAGCTGGGCGACTTCTCCGAGCTGGACTTCGGGCTCGCCGCGGTGGGCGCGCTGCCGGACGGGACGATGCTGGCGCTGACGGCCGACGCGCTGTGGGAGGTGGAGAGCGACGGGGAGCTCACCTCGCTGGCGAGCTGGTCGGCGGACTACACCGACGCGACGACCTTCGAGCGCTACGGCTACGCCATGGCGGTCAACGCCACGACGGGCGAGGTGGGCATCGCCGACTACTTCGGCGGCTTCGTCACCTGGAGCGCCGAGGGCGGGCTGGTCGAGCTGCTGGCGGGCGATCTCGAGGCCCCGGTCGTCATCCCCAGCGCGCTCACCGCCCGCGACGGCGGCGGCTGGCTGGCCCTCGCCACCAGCGGGAGCACGGGCGCCATCGGCCTGTACGACGTGGACGGCTCGGGCTGGGCCCTGCGCACGCTGTGGGAGGACACCACCCGCACCCCCTACGGGATCACCACCGAGGGCGGCTCCCAGGACGCTTATGTCACCAGCAACGCGGGCCAGCGCGGCCGGGTCTGGCGCGTGCGCTACGAGACCGGAGAGCAGGGCACGCTCTACGAGAGCGACACCGAGGCCAACTGGTACTTCACGGCGATCCTGACCGATTACCAGTGAATCGGCCCTGACGGGCGCGCGCGCCCGACGCGACAGCGGCCCCGCGCGGGGCTACCCTGAGCCTCCCCCCTCGTTCGAGGCGCCCGTGCAACGACCCGATCGCCGGGAGTGGCTGATCCTCCTCTCGCTCTGGCTGCTGACCTTCTGCATCGCGAGCCAGTTTCTGGTCATCGTCCCCATCCTGTCCGACATCGGCAAGGCGCTCGACGTAGAGGAGAGCTGGCAGGGCACGCTCGTCTCGATCTACGGCATCCTCTCCGCCATCTTCTCGCTCATCGCGGGGCCCATCTCCGACCGCATCGGCCGCCGCAAGGTCCTGCTCATCGGCACGGCGATCATGAGCGGCGCGCTGCTGCTGCACCCCCTGGCCCACACCTTCCCGATGCTGCTGGCCATGCGCGCGCTCACCGGGGTCGCCAGCGGCTTCCTGTCCGGCGCCAGCGTCGCCTACGTGGGGGACTACTTCCCGTACGAGCGGCGCGGCTGGGCCAACGGCGTCATCATGAGCGGCTTCGCGGTGGGCCAGATCCTGGGGATCCCCGGCGGCACCGTCCTGGCGGGCGCGTTCGGGTTCGCCGCTCCCTTCGTGGTCTTTGGCGCGATCCTCGCCGTCTGCCTCGGCCTGGTCTGGGCCTTCGTGCCGCAGCCCGCGGTGGCGCTGGAGGCCAGGCTCACCGTGACCGACGCGCTCGGGAAGTTCAGCAGCCTGCTGCGGCACTCCAACACGCTGGCGGCGACCGTCTCCAGCGTCTTCATGTTCTTCAGCGTCTCGAGCTTCGTCACCTTCATGCCGAGCTGGCTCGAGCACACGTTCGGGATCAGCAAGGGCCAGATCGCCAGCATGTACCTGGTCGGCGGCCTCGCGGCGGTCATCGGCAACCCGCTGGCCGGTCGGCTCTCGGACATCCACGGGCGCCGCGGGATCATCCTCTGGGCCTGCGCGGCGCTGGCGACGCTGCAGGTGCTGACGACCCTCGTGATGGTGCGCTTCGAGGTCGCTTATCTGTTGTTCTTCCTGACGATGGCCAGCGCGTCGATGCGCGCCAGCCCGCTGCAGTCCATGCTCTCGCAGATCGTCGAGCCCGAGCGCCGCGGCACCCTGCTCGGCCTGACCAACGCCGCCGGCTCGGTCGGCTTCGCCCTCGGCGCGGCGGTCTCCGGCTACGTCTACACGCACATGAGCTTCAGAGACTGTACGTTCATGGCGGCGACGACGACGGCGATCACCGCCTGCATCATCTGGCGTTACCTGCCGGAGCCGGTGGGCGAGCCCATCCTGCCCCGGCAGAGAAGCTAGCCAATCTAGCCGCCAAAGGCCGTCGAGTACCACATCCCCAGGGAGACGTTGTTCCCGAGGAAGTCGCCCGCCGGGTCGGAGAGCGCGTCGATCTGCGCGCCCACGGCGAAGGTGTGGGTCTGGTCCTCGTCGAGCGCGAAGCCGACCCCAGGCACCAGCGTCAGCCCGAGGCCGCCGCCATCCCCGAGGGCGAAGCTCGGGTTGACCTCCAGGAAGGTCGAGAACTGCGAGGAGAAGTTGTACTCGGGCGCGAGGAGGGCCACGACGGAGCCTGGCTGAAAGCCGCCGCCCGCGCCGAAGCCAATCCAGGGGCGATAGCCCACGTTGTAGGTGAACCCGAAGCTGTCCCCACCCAGCACGCCGTGCACCTCTGGCGCCACCATCAACGAATTGCCGCCGTAGGAGTCCGATCCCGGCGCGGCGTAGATGAGGTGCAGCGTGAGGCCCACGCTGTCGCTCAGCCAGTAGCGGGGGATGACCTCGACATAGTCGAAGCCCGCGCCGCTCCCGTCCACATACACGTAGCCTCCCGCCCCGACGATGATGTCCGAGGACTCGGACAGCCCCGTCAGACCGTAGACGATGGGGTAGAAGGAGGGGCCCGAATACACGTAAAGAAAGGGGTTCAGCACCACCAGTCCCTGAGCGGTTTGCGAGCCCCATGGGTTCAACGGATAAGCAGCCGCAGACGTCGGCACCAGCAAAGCGGCGCCCACGGCCGCCAGTCCGAATACACGGAACATCCGTTCAGAGATCATCGGGATCCTTTCCTGTCGCGAGAGTGAGGCGTTGATAGCCAACCCTACCACATCCACGATAGAATGGGACCCATGACAAGAAACATCCTCCTCCTCCTCGCGGCCTGCACCGAGTACGACATCAAACCGACGAAGGATCCGAACGACGGTTCGGACACCGCCGTCGACACGGGCGACCCACGCGACACGGGCATCACCGTGGTCGACGCCTGTGACGAGTTCGAGCAGCCCGATCCCGTCGAGGTCGAGCTGGCCACCGAGTGCGACGTGGCGCTGAGCGAGGGCTCCTTCTCGCCGGTCATCGAGTGGAAGTACGGCAGCGGGCCCTTCTGTGGTCCTCCCGCCGTCGGGCAGATCGTGGACACGAACGGGTCGGGCGCCATCGACTCCGAAGACATGCCGATCATCCTGCTCTACCAGAGCAACAACGTCATGGCCATCTACGGGGACGGCTCCGGCGTGGCCTGGCGCACCTCCGGCGCGGCCTACGGTCAGGACGGGGGCTTCGCGATCGGCGACCTCGACGACGACGGCTGGCCGGAGGTCGTCACCGCGTCGAGCAGCACGGTCTGCGTGCTCGAGGGCAGCTCGGGCGCCGAGCGCTGGTGCCTGGGCGGGCTGAGCAGCAGCCTGGACCCCTATGGCTACAGCTACCCGGCCATCGCCGACATGGACGGCGTGGGCAACCCGCTGATCACCGTTGGAAACGCCATCATCAAGGGCGACGGCACGCTGCTGGGCCGCGGCGACCACGGGATCGGCGCCGCCCCGTACGAGGGCACTGGCGCCTTCGGCTCCTACGGCGCCCTGAGCGTGCCCATCGATCTGGACGGCGACGGCCAGATGGAGCTGGTGACCGGCAACGCCGCCTACGACAACCGCGGCAACACCCTCTGGTACAACGGCGAGATCGACGGGATCGTCGCCGTGGCTGACTTCGACGGCGACGGCGAGGGCGAGATCGTCAAGACCAGCGGCTACTACGTCTACGGGATGGAGTCGGACGGCTCCGTGGACTGGGGCCCCAAGTCCTACACCACCTACGGCACCAACATCGGCGCGCCGGCCATCGACGACCTGGACGGCGACGGGACCCCGGAGTTCGTCTTCGCCGCGCAGAACTCGCTGGTGGCGATGAGCTGGGGCGGCGCCGTCAAGTGGACCGCGACCATCGACGACATGTCCGGCGCGGCGGGCCCGGTGCTCTTCGACTTCGAGATGGACGGCTACCCCGAGGTGCTCTACGCCGACGAGTCTACGATCCGCTTCTTCTCGGGCCTGGACGGCTCGGTGAAGTACCGCTCGGGCGACCACATCAGCTACACCATCCTCGAGACGCCCATCGTCGCGGACGTGGACAACGACGACCAGGTGGAGATCGTGCTGGGCCACTGCAACGGCAACGCCAGCATCGGCGCGTTGACGGTCTACGGCGACGCCGACGAGAGCTGGCCCCCCGGTCGCAAGATCTGGAACCAGCACGCCTACTCGATCACCAACGTGGACGATCTGGGCGGCATCCCCACGGACAACACGCCCAACTGGCCGGAGTACAACAGCTTCCGCTCCGGTGACCCCGGCCAGCCCCCCGGCGAGTACTACGATCTGCGCCCGCAGATCCTGGACGTCTGCGAGGACGACTGCGAGAGCGGCACCCTGCACGTCGCCGCGCGCCTGCTCAACGCGAGCAACCTGAACGTGCCGGCGGGCGTCTCCGTCAGCCTGCGCGCGGGCGTCGGCGGACCCATCATCGCCACCACCCTGACCACGGCCGCGATCCAGTCGGGCAAGAGCGGCGAGATCGTCACCTTCGAGGTCTCCGCCGAGAGCTTCGCCGGGAAGAAGCCGGTCGTGACGGCGGACGAGGACGCCAGCGGCTCCAGCGCGATCTACGAGTGCGACGAGGACAACAACGTCGAGAACTGGTCCGAGACCGTCTGCGATTAGCCGTCCCGCCCTTGGACCTCGGGGAGGGGGTGGGGTGGAGTTGGGGTAAGATAAGGGGCGGAAGGGATTCGTGATGCTCTTCGTCGTCCTCGCTGCGAACGCTGCGCGCGCGGTCTGCCCGGAGGCCTCGTCCAACGAGAGCCTGCTCGGCACGCTGATCGCCGCGGAGCAGGCGTATGCGCAGGGGGATGTGGGGGTTTTCACGAGCCGTATCCGCGAGGCGAGAGCGGGGCTGCCTTGCCTGGCTGAGGTGGCGCGCGCCGATCTGGTGGCGGCCTGGCACCGCAGCGGGGCGCTGGAGCCGCTGGTGGTGCCGGAGGCCTCGGATCGGCCGGTGGTGGTGGCGTCGCTGCGCGCCCTCCTGGCGACGCAGCCCGGCTACACCTTCCCCGAGTCGCTGGCGCCTCAAGGCAACGTCCTGCCGGTCTGGCTGGGCGAGGCGCGAGACGCGGGGCCGGGCGAGCGCGTCCCCGTGCTGGCGCCGGATCGTACGACGCTGCTCCTCGACGGGCGCGAGAGCCAGGATCGTCCTCAGGATCGGCCCGTGATCGTGCAGCTCCGCTGGGAGGGTGAGAGCGGCGTGCGCTACACGGCGGCGCTGCAGCCGGGGGAGCCGCTGCCCGACTGGCAGGCGCTCGGCCTGGTGCCGCCCATCCCCGTCCTGGAGGGCCCGCGGCAGCTCAGCCGACGCGGCACCTTGCTGGTGGGCGGCGGCGCGCTGGCCCTGACGGCGACCTCCGGCGCCTTCCTGGGGCTGGGCTACGCCAACCGCGCCACCTTCCGCGGCCTCGAGACGCCCGACGAGGCGGAGACCCTCATCGACCGCAGCCACACCCTCTCGCTGCTCAGCGCGGTCACGGCGCTGGGCGCGGCGGGTCTCACCACGGTCGTCCTCACCATGGGCCAGATCTGAGGTCGATGTTGACCCAGAACGGCCCCTCCACCCCACTGTTTCGCGAGTACACCATCCACGCCGTGCTGGGCGCCGGCGGCTTCGGCAAGGTCTACCTCGCCCGCGACCGGCTGGCCGGCGAGCTGGAGCGCTACACGGCGCTCAAGGTGCTGCGCCTGGACGCGCCCCTCAGCTACCAGGAGCGCTTCCGCGACGAGGCCACCATCCTCGCGCTCCTGGACCACCCCTCCTTCGTCAAGGTGCACGCGCTGTTCCGGCTGGACGGCCACTGGTGCATCGACATGGAGTACGTCCGCGGCGTCACCGTGCAGCGCCTCATGGAGCTCGCGCCGTCGATCCCCGTGGCCCCCGCGCTGGAGATCATCAGCCAGGTCGCCCAGGCCCTGGACCTGGCCTGGAGCCACCCTGGCCCCGGCGGGCAGCCCTTGAACGTGCTGCACCGCGACATCAAGCCCTCCAACCTCATCCTCACCCGCTCCGGAGTCGTCAAGGTACTTGACTTTGGGATCGCCCGCTGGCAGTCGGCGCCCCGGCGGGCCACGCCCACCGAGTCACGCCTTCCGGCCTCCGTCGGCTACATGGCGCCCGAACGATACGGCTTCAAGAGCGACTTTGGCGCCGAGGCCGACATCTACGCGCTGGGGGTCGTGCTCTGGGAGATGCTGGTCGGCGCGCCCTACCTGCGGCCGGGCAGCCTCATGGTGGAGCTGACCGCCGAGCCCGAGACCTTCCTGCCGCACGCCGCGAAGCAGCGGGAGATGCTCGCGTCGAGGGCCCCGCCCGAGGTCTGCGCGCTGGTCAACCAGATGCTCGCCTGGGATCCCGCCCGGCGACCGACCGCGGCGGAGGTGGCGCGCGACGTGCAGCAGCTCCTGGTGAGCTGCGGCGGGAGCGCGAGCTGGCGCCTCTGGCTGGAGAGCCAGATCGTGCCGATCGTCCGACAGCAGCAGCCCACCGAGGAGCGCGACGGCCTCTGCGGTCGGATCGTCCGCTCGGACGCCCTCCCCATCCCCCAGGCGACGCCGGGCCAGAACACCTTCCTGCCGCTGACCGGGCTTCAGGACCCGGACGCCGGGCCGTTCACGAGCGCCCTCGCCAGCCGCGGCGCCGGCCCGACCTCGCTCTGGGAGCGCACGCGGCAGAACGCGCTCTGGATCGTCATCGTCACGATACTAGGAATACTAGCCATTCTCGGATCGGCCATGCTCGCCGACGCGGACGGCGACGGCGCCCGCGCCTTCTCCGACTGCGACGACCAGGCCGCCACGCGGACGCCGGACGCCGAGGAGCGCTGCGACGCCATCGACAACGACTGTGACGACCAGATCGACGAGGACCTGGCGCGCATCACGCTCTACCTGGACGCGGACGGCGACGGCGTGGGCACGAGCCCCGGCGTGGAGGGCTGCGCCGCCGACGCGCCCGGCTACGCCTCCCGAGACGGGGACTGCGATGACCAGGATCCACGGCGCGCGCCGGATCTCATCGAGATCCCCGGGAACGGGCTGGACGACGACTGCGACGGGCTCTCCGTCGAGGCCCGCCCGGCCAGCCCCTCCAGACCGAGCGCGCCGAGCCCGACCCCAGCGCAGCCCCCTGTCACCGCTCCCGCCTCCCCCGCCGCCAAGGCGTCGGAGGCGGCCGCGCCCACGCCGACCGGCCAGGTCAAGCTCATCGGGGCGGGCGTTCAGGGCGATCTCTATGATCGCAGTGGCTCTTTCATCACCACGCTCCGCGCCGGCAACACGCGCTCGGTCCCGCCGGGCGTGTACAGGGCCGTCCTGCGCAGCGAGCTGATCTCCGGCGTCGAGCTGGGTCCTTTCGAGGTCAGCGCGGACGAGTCGGTGCTCATCGACTGCTCCATGCCTTTGATGGGCCAGCTCTGCGCGATCAAGTAGGATGAGGGGCATGTCGTCCTGCGCCACCCGCCTCGCCGCCGCCGCGCTGCTCACGCTGGGTCCCGGCTGCATCTGGCTGACGGAGAAGGCCGATCCGGACGGGGACGGCGTCCCCAGCGTGGTGGACTGCGCGCCCTCCGACCCGGAGTTCGCCACCTTCGGCACCTGGTACACCGATCTGGACGGGGACGGCTTCGGGGACGATCTCGCCCCGGTCGAGGCCTGCGTAGCCCCGGAGCGCACCGCGTCCTCGGCAGGGGACTGCGATGACCTGAGCTCCCAGGTCTACCCCGGCGCGCCGGAGACCTGTGATGGTGCGGACGAGGACTGCGACGGCGTGGACGACGACGTCGACCTGGACGAGGACGGCTTCAGCGGCTGCGAGGAGGACTGCGACGACCAGGACGAGGCGGTCCACGCCGGCGCGGCGGACGCCTGCGGCGACGGGCTCGACGCGGGCTGCGACGGCGCCCCCTGCCTGGCCTCGCTGGCGGACTCCGACGTCGTGCTCTACGGAGAAGAGAGCTCGAACGTCGGCTCCGCCCTGCTGTTGCTGACGGACATGGACGGGGACGGGCTGCGCGACCTGGGCGTCGGCGCCGACGCCGACGACGCGGGCGGCGTGGACGCGGGCGCGCTCTACCTGCTGCGCGGGCCGCTGCCGAGCGGAGAGAACCGGCTCAGCGACGTGGCCTGGGCGCGCCTCCTGGGCGGGGTCTCCGACGACGGCGAGCGCGGCGATCACATCGGCCGATCGGCCGTAGGAAACGGGGATCTGGACGGGGACGGGCAGGACGATCTCGCCGTCGGCGGGCACCAGATGAGCGCCGGGAGGACGAACCAGGGCGGCGCCTATGTGGTCTTCGGACCCATCGCCGAGGGCGATCTCGACCTGGCGACCGAGGCCGATCAGCGCTGGCTGGGCGAGAAGGCCAACGATCGCGCCGGATACAGCCTGGCCGTGCTCGACCTCGACCACGACGACGAGGCCGATCTGGTCGTCGGCGCCTACACCTACGACCGCAGCAGCACCGACGAGGGCGCGGCCTACATGCTCTACGACCCGCTCTCGGGCGGCGAGGACCTGAGCGAGGTCACGGACCTCATCTACGGCGAGGCCACCGAGGATCAGCTCGCCAACCGCATGACGGTGCTCGGCGATCTCGACGGGGACGGGCGGGCGGATCTCGGCGTCGCCTGCGTGCAGCAGGACGCGGGCGGATCGAACGCCGGCACGATCTACCTCCTCACCGAGCCCGTGTACGGCGCCGTGCTGGCCTCGGACGCCGCGTCCGCCATGCTCGTGGGCCCCGTCGCCGAGAGCCTGGCGGGCTCCGCGCTCTCGACCGCGGGCGACCTCGACGCGGACGGCGTCCACGAGATCTGGATCGGGGGGATGGACTACACGGGCCCGGACGGCTACACCGGCGCGATCTGGCTGGTCGATCCTCCGCTCTCCTCGACGGTCACCAGCCTCTCCGACGCCCGCCAGACCTTTATCGGGCAGACGGGCGACAACCTCGGCTGGGACGCGGCGGGGGGCCTGGACCTGAGCGGGGACGGGATCCTCGACATGGTCGCGGGCGCCAAACAGAACGAGGAGGGCGGCACCGACGCGGGCATGGTCTGGCTGGTGCCCGGTCCCTTCGAGGGCGGCGTGGTCTCCATCGCCGAGGTAGGAGCGCGCTTCACCGGGGCCAACGTCAACGCCTTCGCCGGACGCCC
The DNA here is from genome assembly GCA_964556105.1 of uncultured Enterobacterales bacterium. Classification (GTDB taxonomy): domain Bacteria; phylum Myxococcota_A; class UBA796; order UBA796; family CAZKWG01; genus CAZKWG01. The sequence continues at coordinate 12,597 of CAZKWG010000124.1, forward strand.
CATGGCGATGGCCAGCGGGCTCGGCGAGGACGATCGGCCCGCCTTCCTCAGCGGCGCGGCGGGCGCCAGCGTGAGCGGCGTGACCTCGGGCGCGATCTACGTCGTCTTCGGCTTCTCGCTCTGAAGGTCTACCTCCGGCGACCGCCGGGTTAGCAGAGGTCCAGACGTACGCCCATCCGAGGCGGAACGGAGGAATCATGCTCCTGTTGACCTTCTCCCTCCTGGCCTGCGACCCCGCGGGCACCACCAACGGCCCCGACGACAACGGCGGCGGCGACGGCTCCACCGAGACCGGCGAGACCGGCGAGGAGGAGGTCGAGACCCCGGTTTACGTCGCGCCCGACTACTCCGGCGGCGTCTGCCCCGAGCTGGTCGAGGGCACGAACACGGGCTTCCTCTCGGGCGGCGAGGAGCGGGAGTTCGAGGTTCGCCTTCCTGCCGACCCCGTCGGCGCGCCCGTCGTCTTCGGCTGGCACTGGCTGGGAGGCACCTCGCAGCAGGCCGTGCGCGCGCTCGGGGTCGGCGCGCTCACCGACGAGGGCGCCATCGTCATCGCCCCGCAGAGCTGCTGCTCCGCCTATGAGTGGAATTTTCTGTCCGCACCAGAAGGCAACGTGGATCTCGCCTTCTTCGACGACCTGCTGGCCTGCCTCGACGATCAGTTCCAGGTGGACCTGAGCCGCGTCTACGCCACCGGCATGAGCGCGGGCGGGCTGTGGACGACCTACCTGAGCATGCACCGCTCGCAGTACCTCGCCGCCACCGCCCCCTTCTCGGGCGGGACCGATGGCATCGTCGAGTACGCCACGCCCGACGAAGACATCCCCGTGCTGGTGACCTGGGGCGGCGAAGACGACCTCTACGGCCCGCTCTCCTTCGAGACCGCCAGCGTGGGCTTCACCGAGTCCCTGCTCCAGGACGGGCACTTCGTCATCAACTGCGATCACGGGGGCGGCCACACCATCCCCAGCGACCCCATGGGTCTGGCCTGGCCCTTCTTCCTCGAGCACCCGAAGGGCGTGAGCCCCGAGCCCTGGAGCGATGGGCTGCCGAGCGACTACCCGGAGTGGTGCTGGATCCCCTAGTCGTCTTTCGGGCATAGCGCCCGAAAGAAGCCCAGGTCCCCATCGGGGGGGAGAGCGCTGCACTGAACGCAGGCACAGATTCTCCAGGCCGCATGCGCCGG
>CAZKWG010000125.1:0-13763 GCA_964556105.1 uncultured Enterobacterales bacterium
GGTCCCGACGACCTGCTCCGCCCGCAGCCCCAGGGCCGCGGCGCGGGCCACCTCCGGGGGAGCGCCGCGCGTGGCCTCCTCCAGCTCCTGCCGCAGCGCGTCGGGCAGCCTGTGGCCTGCGCGGGCCGCGGTCAGGGCCGTCTCGGCGACCGAGCGCGCCACGAGCGGGAGCTCGCGCAGGCTGGGGGCGAGAAACCGGAGGCCCCGCTCGCCCGCGGCGCCCAGCGAGAGCGCGGCGCGGGCGCGGACCCGCGGCTCGGGATCGCCGCCCAGGACGACGCTGAGCATGGCGCCGGCGGCCTCATCGGCTCGGGAGAAGCGCGCGGCCAGCCCGTCCACCAGGCTCGCCCGCACCAGCTCGGAGGGGTCGCGGAGCAGGCGGGCCGCGAGGGTCGGCACCCAGTCGTCGGAGCGCTCCAGCAGCAGCTCGGTCGCCCGGGAGCGCAGCAGAAAGGGCTCGCGACCCGTCGTGAAGCTCAGGGCCTCCAGCAGCAGGTGGCGCGCCAGCGCCGAGGGCAGGCCGCGCACCACCTCCAGGGCACGGCGCCGCACCCAGGGATCCTCCTGAGGGTCGCGGACGCGCTCGCGCAGCAGGCGGAGGCCGGTGGGATCGTGCGCGCCGCCGTCGGCGATCGCGCGGCCCGTGGCCAGGGCGAGGGCGCGCGCCGCGGCGCGACGCGTAGCAGGTCTACGTTCACTCGCCACTAACTCGTTTAGTATTTCTGGGGCGCCCGCCCGATCCCAGTCGTCCAGCGGCACCTCCTGGGAGAGATCCCCGAGCGCCTGGGCCACCAGCTCCAGGCGGATCCCCTGCCGCTCGGCGACGGCGGCCTCGCGCTCCAGCAGCGCGTCCAGGTCCAGGTCTCGCCGCAGCGCCAGGAGATCGCCGAGCAGCCCGTCGCGCAGGCGGACGGAGCTGCGCAGATACCGCTCCAGCAGCTCCAGACGCCCCGCCTCCGGGGTGGCCAGCACCAGCTCACGCAGGCGGTCGGCCCGCGCGTCGCTCTCGCCGCGCGCCGTCCGGCAGATCTGCGCTGAGGCCAGCAGCGATCGCAGGTCGGCGACCGGGTCCTCGGCCGTGTAGCCCGGCTGCGCCGCGAGCCAGCGGAGGTCGTCGGCGTGCACGCGCGCCGCAAGGGGCTCGACGCGCAGGGCCAGGGCGGCGCAGCGCTGGCCGCCGAGGAGGGGGCGGGGGCGGATGGCTGGGTTCACGGCCGCCCCCTCGCTGTGCGGAACGCGAGGCTGTCCGGCTCGAGATCGTACAGGCCGCGCCCGCCGGTCCACCAGAGCGCCACCCCCGCCTGCAGCTCCGGCTGGTCGCCGTCCAGGCCGACCAGCCCCCAGCTGGTGAGGCGCCGCCCTCCCGTCAGCCAGCGGTCCCAGGCCACACCCAGCCGTGGGCTCAGCGTGAGGCCGCTCTGGGCGCGGTGCTCGTCGGCGAAGCGCCAGCGCGCGCCGAGGCTGGCGCGCGCGGAGAGCTCCGGGTTGAACAGCAGGTTGAGGCTCCCTTGCGCGGCGAGCGCGTCCAGGGAGGGGCCGCTGTTCGAGGTCGCCTGCACGCCCGCGCTGGCCACCAGATCGCGCCAGGGGGAGCCGATCCAGCGCAGGTCGAGCTGGGCATGGACGGGGTGGTCGAGGCTCCAGCGGCTCCAGGCGCGTGGATCCACCGGGGTCGCCGGCTCGGGCGAGGAGATCGCCCCCACCACCCGCCCGCTCACCCTCAGCGTGTGATCGGGGAGGAGCGGCAGGTCCTGCCGGGCCCGCAGGCTGAGGGCCGCGGAGCCGGCGCTCACGACGATGCCCGTCCCCGCGCCGCCTCGCGCCTCGACGCCGGCCCAGCCGCCCTCCCAGCGCCGCGTCAGCCCCAGGGCCGCGCCCGCCGCGAGCTGGGGACCCCGGCTCCAGGCGGTCACGCTCAGCCCACGGGGCCCGCGGCTTCGCAGCCAGGCGGCCTCCAGCTCGCCGGCCCGCCAGGTCTCGCCGACGGGGGGGAGGCGGGTGCTGATCGCGCTCGCGCCGAGGCGAGAGGTGCCAGCATCGTCGGGTCTCGCGCGCTCGGGCGCGGGCGGGGAGGCCACGCGGTCGTACAGCGGCGCCAGGGCCTCGAGCGGGAGGCGGGCCGGCGGCGGGGGAGGGGACGCCTCGAGCGGCGCGGCGCCCCTCCGGCTCGGGGCCCAGCTCCCCCCGCCAGAGCAGGACGTCTCCGTCCCCGCTGATCTCCAGCGCGGCGGCCACCGGATCGAGCAGGGGCAGGACGAGGGCCTGCCCGGCGCTGACCGTCTGGCCTCGGACGACCACGGCGCCGCGCACGACCTCCACCCGGAGGGCCAGCGGGCTGGCCAGGGTGATCCCGATGGGGCGGCCGGGGCTCGCGCGCAGGGCGAGCTGACGCGTCTGCAGCGGGACCAACGCGCCGTCCACGGAGGCTCGCGCGCGCAGGGCCAGACCACGCTCGGGCGGGGCGATCTCCAGCTCGCGCGGGCCGGTCGCGGCGGGGATCTCCAGCAGGCGCGGGCTCAGGCCCGGGGGCACCTCCACCGTCTGCCAGGTCTCGTCCACGCGGACGCGCACCGGGCAGGGGGCGTCGCCGCCGCGCTCATCCAGGCAGATCAGCGCCAGGGTCGCAGCACCGCCCGGGTGGCGCAGCAGCGCGCCCCAGCCTTCGCGCAGCAGGAGATCTTCGCCGGCCGCCCAGGGGGAGGGGAGCATGGCCTCCTGCGCGCGCTTCCAGAGCGGCGCCGCGGGATCGGGGGGCGCGGGCGCGCGGGTCACCTCGACCAGCCCGGCGCCGCGATCGGCGCGGGAGAGGAGGCTCCAGCGGGCGCGGGCCTCGAGCGCGCCTTGAAGATCGGCGCCCGCGGCGCCCGCATGCGCGGCGGCGTCCAGGGCCGGCGCGAGCGCGCCACGGGCCATCCAGGCCTCGCCCGCGGCGGTCCAGAGCGCCTCGCTCCCGCTCTGGCGCGCCAGGGCTTCCAGCGCCTCCGCCGTCTCCGGGAGCGTTTCGGGGTGGAGCCCGGCGGCGTCGAGGGCGACGGCGACGCTGCGCGGGCCCACCGCCGGCGCGCTGGGGACGGGCGCGGCGACGCGGGCGGCGAGGCGGGCGGCGTCGTCTCGCCAGGCGGGGAGCTGCAGGAGGAGCGCGAGATCCTCGCGACTCGGGCCGAGCAGGCCCAGCCTGGCCAGGACCTCGGCGCGCTCCAGGCGGGCGGCCCGATCTCCCGACACGACCCGCGGCGAGAGGCGAGCGAGCGCCGCGAGGCCCTCCGCCTCGTCGAGCGGCGTCAGCGGAGGGGAGGCGGCGAGACCGACGACGCTGGCGCGCATCGCCGCGCCCCCGAGCGCGCCCGCGGGCCCCTCCAGCCTCAGGCGGGTGGCGAAGGGGCCGGCGCGCACCGTGGGGTAGCTCCCGTCGGCGCCGGGGCGCAACAGCAGCTCGCGGCCGTCGTCGAAGCTCAGGCGCAGGGGCTCGGCGGCGGGCTCGAGGAGGCGCACGCGGAGGTCGACCGGCAGCCCGGGCTCGGGGAGGGCCCAGGTGATCGGGAGCTCCAGGGCCTGCCAGGCGTACAGGCGCTCGCCTCCCTGGACCACCTCGGCGTCCAGGAGCAGCAGCTCGCCCTCCACCACCTGCACGCGGTGCTCGCCCGGGGGCAGCGCGAGGTCCAGCGCCCCGGGAAAAGCGCTGGCCCAGGGCTGACCATCCACCAGGAAGCGCACCGGGCCCGCGGACCAGAGGCGCAGCACGGGCACCCGCTGGCGCGCCAGGACGGGGAGGGTCGCGGTGGCGCTGGCGCCGGGGACCAGGCGAACGCGGGGGACGCCCGGCCCCTCGGCGCTCAGGACCGGGCGACCGACCAGCGCAGGATCGGCCTGCAAGCTGGTCCATGCGCTCGCCCACGCCGCCTGCCGCACCGCCCGCGCGGCCAGCGAGGGGCCCTCGGGGACGTCGCCCGAGGCCAGATCGAGCAGGGCGAGGCCCCGCGGACGCAGACCGCCCAGGTCGTCCATCCAGCGCGCCAGGGCGACGGGGTCGGGATCCGCGGCCGCGAGCACGACGGCGAGCACGTCCTCCGCGGGCAGCTCGGCGGCCCGTCGCAGGACCGCCTCGGCCAGCACCTCGGCCCCCTCGGCGCTGCGCGGCACGCTGAGCGCGCGCGCCAGCGCGGCGCGTGGGTCCTCCTCGAGCAGGATCAGGCGCAGACGGGCCAGCTCTCCCGCGGCGCCCGGCAGCGCGACGAGGCGGGAGAAGTCCGCGCGCGCTTTGGCGTGATCCCCGCCGATGAAGGCCAGCGCGGCGGCGGCGCGGCTCGGCGCGGCGGGCGCGGGCCGCGCGCTCAGGCCGAAGGCGCGCGGGCGCAGGCGGGCCTCGGTCGCCCAGACCTGCACGCCCGGGGGCACGCCCTCCAGCGCCAGCGTGTGAGGGCCCGGCGGGAGGGCGACCCGCAGCGTGACCGGCGCGCTGCCCGTCGAGGCGACCCCCAGGGGCTGGCCCGGCCGACCGTTCAGGACCGGCGTCAGGGCGAAGCGGGTCAGCGGACCCAGGGGCGTCAGGGCGCGGATCAGCAGGACGCCGGGCCCCTCCACCGTGGTCAGGGTCGGGGTGTCCGCGACCATGAGGGGCAGCTCCGGGCCCAGGGCGTGGCTGGCGCTCGTCAGCGGGCGAGCCGCCGCCAGATCCATCTGCAGCCCCAGCCAGGACAGCACGACGTCGCCCGTGGCCGCGGCGCGAAGCTGGGCCCCCGCGCGCAGGCGCTCCTGGCAGGTCGGCAGATCGGGCAGGGGCTCGCCCCGGCGCAGGGCCGCCGCCGCGGCGTACTCCCAGCGCTCCCAGCGGGTGGCGTCCCCGTCGTCATCGCTGCGGTGTACGCGGATCTTCGACCCTTCCGGCGCGTCGATGCGCAGCGCGCGCCCGGTGCCGGCGGCGGGCACGAGCAGGCCGCCCTCCACCCCGCGCAGGGGGAGGGGGAGGCCCTCCGGGTCCACGATCTCCACCGGCGCGCCCTCGGTGATCACCAGGGCCGCCACCCCCGCCGGCAGCTCGAGCAGGCCGTCCGGTCGCAGGGCCCCCTTCAGCGGGACGCCGACGGACCAGGAGCTCGCGAGGGCCGTGAGGCAGGCCAGGTTCACGGCGAGGAGACCTCCCGCCGGGCCAGCTCGCTGAGCGCCGCAGCGAAGGAGGCGCGCAGCGCCGCGTCGTCCCGCAGGGCGAGGCGCAGGGGCAGGGAGAGCTCGACATGCAAGAATCGTGCCCGACCCGCCAGGAGCCGGCCCTGGGCGTTCTCCCGCCCGGCGAGCGCGGGGACCTCCTCCCCGGTCCGCAGGTCGTCCACTCCCAGCGCGCGCTCCAGGCGGGCGATGGCGCCGGAGAGCGCCTCCGCCGTCATGAACCCCGATCCGGCCGAGATCACGGCGTCGGCGGTCGAGGTGCCCTGTCCGAAGCCATGCAGCTGGACGAAGAGGGGATCGGGCAGCGCCTCGGCGAGGCCGTCCGAGGCCGACTGAAAGAACGTCTCTGGGTTGTGGGCGACGTCCGAGTCCGGGCTGGCGTCCCTTTGGGCCGTCGCGAAGCTGGCGGCGCGGATCCCGCCCGCGTCGAACAGCGAGCCCGTGATCAACCCAGAGTGGAGATCCGAGCGCGGGTGGGGCGCCTGGAGCACCAGCTCCTGCGGCAGCGGCCCGAGGCGCAGGGCCAGCACGCCGCCACCCCAGGCGGCGTCGGCGCGCTCGCGCAGCCAGAGCCGATCCCCCTCGCGGAGGAGCTCCAGGTCCAGGGCGGCGGCGCGCGCGGGCGCGTCACTCGGGACCGTCCCCGTCGGCGCGGCGCGGGCGAGGTCGCGCACCAGCTCGGCGTAGGCGGCGCGCGCGGCGGCCGCGGGCTCGCGCAGCCCCTCGTCGATGCGGCGCTCCTGCACCCGATCCCAGGTGCCCATGAGCAGGAGAACCAGCAGTGAGCTCACAGTACACCTCGGCGTCCGAAGCTGATCTCTTCCTCTTCGTTCCCCGTGGGGCGCGTCGAGGCCAGCCGCACCCAGGCCGCCTGTCGAGCGCCCCGCAGCGTGAGGCGCAGGGTGCAGGCCCCGTCGCCGACGTCCGAGCGGATCGGGATGATCACCGGCGCGGCGCACGCCTTCTCCGTCGCGGCGAAGGAGAGGGGGAGGGCCTCGGCGCCCGAGCGCGAGAGCGGCGCGGCGCCCCTCAGCGCGGTGAAGTCCTCGTGCAGCCCGCTCTGCCCGCCCACGGCGTCGAGGGCCCAGGAGAGGCTTGCGCCGGGCTCGACGCCGCAGACGTTGATCGAGATCCTGCCCACCCCGCCCGGCCAGCGGACGTTCAGCGGCAGGTCGGGATCGAGGCGATAGAAGCGCCGAATCAGCCAGGAGGCGAGCCCAGAGGTAGGCGCCAGGAAGAGGCCGTCGAGGTCGATGGCCAGCGCGACCGGCCCGGGCGGCAGGGGCCCGAGGGTGAGGCGCCCGCCGGCGGCTGGGAGGGGGCGGAGCAGCTCGGCGTCGCCGACGCGGAGGCGGGCGGTGGCGCCGACGGCCTCGGGCGGCACACGATAGTCCACCTCCAGGCGCCCGTCCGGCCCGACGTTGGCGCTGACCGGCTCAGGGCCGAGGCGGACGCGCGCGCCGGCCAGCGCGCCGGAGCGGCCCCCCTGCGTGGACGGGCCCGTCAGCGACCGGTCTGTCAGCGACCGGTCTGTCAGCGACCGGTCTGTCAGCGACTGGGCCATCAGCTCGAAGGGCCGCTCGAGGGGCAGCGTGTACCAGCGGGACTGGGCGCCGCCGCCGTCCTCGCCCTCGGGCTCGAGCCGCACCTGGGCGTCGATGTTCACCACCCGCATCTCCTCGGACAGGCGCTCGAAGTCGTGGGGGGCGCGGACGATCCAAGGGTTGAGGATGTCCGGCACGTAGCGGGCGCGCACGGCGGCGTCTTCGGGGAGCGGGTAGGCTGGATCGGGGATCGCGGTCGCCTCGGGGTCGCGCTCGCGCAAGGACACGTCGACGGGGCCGTCCGCGCTGATCAGGAGGCGCGCGGCGCCAGCGGGCGGGATGACGGCGCGGCTGACCTGCTCGGAGACGCGCGCCGTGACGATGGTGTCCTGCTGCGTGTAGCGCTCGAAGGAGGAGGGGATTCCGTCTATCGGGACCTCCCAGGCGGCGAGCGTCCGCGCCTCGGCGTCGACCGCCGTCACGCGCACCAGGCGCTTCGCCTCCACGGGAGCGGGCGCGAAGCCATAGAGCGGGCCCGGGTCCAGGCGAGCGCGCAGGAGCAGGCGCAGGCTCTCGCCCGGGACGACCGGCCAGGAGAGCGGGGTCGTGTCCGCGCTCACGCGGAAATACTCGACGCGACGGAGATCCACGCCCACACGCCTCAGCCCGTCCTCCTCGACCGGCAGGCGCGCGGGGGCGCCCCAGGTGGCGTTCGCGTCGCCCGTGCGCACGCGCAGGAGCCGCGCGTCGGACCGGTCGGAGAGGGCGATCTGCACGCTGACCAGCCCCTCGCTGAGGGTGATCCGATCGATGCGCTCGCCCGGCGGCAGCGCCGTGACGCTCACGCGCCCGTCCGCGTGCACGAGGCGCAGCGAGGCCGCGGGGGCGGAGGCCGGGGTGCCGTCCAGGCGGGACCAGGCGCCCTCCAGCCAGGCCTGACCGTCGAGGTTGAACGCGGCCGCGCCGCCGGCGAGCAGCGGGATGCCCCAGGCCGGGACGTCCTCCCAGGGGATGTGGGTGTCGCTCGATCGCAGCCGCACGGGCTCGGGCGGACGGCCCTCGAAGGGCAGGGCGCCGAGGCGCTCCCACCGCGTTCGGCTCAGCTCCTCGCGCCAGCGCGCGGGCACGGCGGCCCACTCGAAGGCCCCCACGTCCCGCGCGAAGCTGCGTTGGGCGTCCACGTTCAGCCCGCGCGCGATGCGGAAGCGCGAGAACCGATCCCGCTCGCCCAGGCGGAAGGCGATGGCCAGCACCTCGGCCCCCTTCGGGGCGGCGCAGACCTCGACGCTGAGCACGCCACCTCGTTCCACGCGCCCGCGCAGATCGACGGAGAGCAGGCGATCCGAGGACGGCTCACCGGCGCGCCCCGTCTGTTCCACGCTCGGGCGGCGTCGCCCATCCTCGGCCTCGTGCCAGCCCGCGCGCGCGCTCAACCAGGAGCGCTGCGAAAAGAGCGTCTCCCCATCCGCGCCCTCGGCGCGCACGTCCAGGCAGTAGGGGGCCGTGACCCGGGGATCGCTGCCCCAGCCCTGAGCGTTGACCAGCCAGGTGTCCAGGCGGAGCGTCTGTTCGCCCGCCTCCAGGCTGAAGCGGAGCGGGGCGTCGATGGGGTAGGTGAGGAGGTTCTGCACGGCGCGGGGGTCGGCGCTCACGTCCTCGCGCGCGCGCCAGGCCAGGACGAGCCCGAGGCAGAGGGTGGCCCAGCCGAGCAGGATCGGCACGGCCCGCCAGGTGGCGCCGACGCTCCAGGCCCGCGGACCCTGGGGCGGCGTCATGGGGTCACCTGCGGGCGCCGGTAGGAGAGGTCCGCCGCGTCGAAGGCCAGGGCCGGGAGGGGCGCGAGCGGGAGGCGGCGGTCTGGCGGCGTCGCCGCGCGAACATCGGCGTTCTGCCGGGCGATCGGGACCAGGACCCCCTCGCACTGGAGCGCCTCGCAGCGCTCCGCCGCCAGCCAGCGGCAGCCCAGCGCGGGGTCGCAGACGAGGTGGAGCTCGCCGCCGTCCTGGGCCAGGGAGCGCCGGAGCGGAGCCAGGGCGGCGGCGCGCGGGGCGGCGAGGAAGGCTCGGACGCGCCCCACGTCGGCGGAGGCGCGCTGGTCGGCGTCCGTGACCTCGCCGAGGACCCAGCCCGCCATGGTGTTCAGGTCCCACGCCGTCTCGGACAGGCCCGCGGCGCGCGCGGCCTCCAGCGCGGGAGGCGTGGGGTTGGCCCTGGAGAAGTGTCGCACGGCGCGCGCCGCGGCGAAGAGGGCGACATGACTCTCCTGCCCGGTGGCGAGGCGCACGGCCGAGGCGACCGGGTTGCCGTTGTCGCTGAGGTTCATCCGCTGGGCCGCGCCGTCCTGGACGATCACGGAGTAGCCCGTCGCCAGGAGCAGATCGTGCAGGCCCCGCGCCGGGTCGGGCAGCGGGCTGCCCGGCGGGAGGGGAGGGCCCGCCGCGAGGATCATGTCGGCGCCCGGGTCGCGGGTGCGGGGGACCGAGCGCACGGTGATGACCTGTGCGTTTTCACCCAGCTCGGCGATGGCGGCCAGCGTGAGGATGCTCGGGTAGCGGTCGCGGGTCGAGACGTCCTCGCGCTCGGCGGTCGGCGCGTCGATCACCAGGAGGGAGGCTGGCAGCGCGCCGGCCAGCGTGCGGGCGAGGTCGAGACTCTCCGTGTCGGCGCGCGCGTCGGGCACGTAGACCAGCGGACCCTCGACGCCGCGGTCCAGGGTCGAGGTCCAGCTCGAGCCGGACAGCGTGATCCGCTCCCCCTCCCGCGCCAGCGTAAGGCCCAGGGCGCGGGCGCTCCCGGCGGCGACCCTCAGCATGGCCTCGCCCTCGGGCGCCGAGCGCGCCCAGGTCTGGATCGCCCGCGCGACGTCGGTGTAAAAGCGCCTGCGCGCGGCGCGGTCCGGGCGCGGCGCCAGGGGGTCCTCGGGAGGCGGCTCGCTGGCCCGGTTCAGGGCCTCGGACGGCGGCTCTCCGATGGCGCTGTCCGCGGCCCGCGCGAGGGCGACGCGATCGAGGGTGAGGGTCGCGCGCCCCTGACCGCTCTCCAGCGTGAACGAGCCGACCAGCGCTCCCAGGCGCCCGGAGTCCAGCCCGGCCGGCATCTGGCCCGCCACGCTCAGGACGGAGCTCGCTCCCTGCCGGACGCGCAGAACGGGCAGCACGCGCGCGATCTGCCGCTCGGCGAGCCGGCAGGGCTCCGACGCCCCCTCGGCGCAGAGCAGGATCACCCTGGCGTCCAGCGCGAGGCCGACGCCCAGGGCGGCCAGGCCCTCGCTGTCCGCGCCGACGGCCCCGATCACCGCCAGCTCCGAGCCCTGCTCGCGGACCCACAGGCCGCCGAAGCCCTCTCCTCCCGTGAGGATCGTCGCCTGGCGCCGCTGCAGGACGCGGCTGAGCTGCCGAGGGACGTTGCCGCTGTTCCGCCAGGCGGCGCGGACCAGCTGCTCCTGGGCCTCCTCGGCGACGGGGACCTCGTGCTCGTGGGGTGGCTGAGGCGGCGGGAGCAGGGTGGCCAGGGCGAAGCTGGCGCCCGAGCCCGCCACATAGGCGAACAGGCTGACCGAGAGCGCTGGGATGACGCTGCGAAAGACGTCCTTGTGCTTGACGATCCGCAGGGCCAGGATCGTCGAGAGCAGGAACCCGAAGCCGAACACGTCGCGGACCGCGAAGCCCGGCCAGCGGTCCCCGAGCGTCCAGGCCAGGATGAACTTCAGCAGATATCCAAGAGCGAACGCCAGCACCATCGGTCGCCCCCCGGTGAGGTTCACCGTGCGCAGCCAGGGCAGGCGAATCACCGAGAGGTAGAGCCCGGCGATGACCACGGCCTCCCCCATCGTGGCGACGACGCGCACCGGCTGAGGCCAGCAGATCGAGAGGAGGCCGGGGACGATGATCCCGCCGTAGTCCCAGCCCCAGCGGTGGTTGGCCGCCGACCCCAGCCAGGCGCCGAAGAGCAGCAGGATGTAGGCGCGCGGGCTGGAGACGAAGTCCAGCGCGAGGTCCTCATAGGTCAGCTCGAAGCTGGAGAGCGACAGGTTGGTGTAGGGCAGGAGCACCCGGTCCAGCAGGGCCCAGGTGATCGCCACGGGGACGGCGAAGCGGAACATGGTGCGCGTCGGGCCGGACCTCCACAGCGCGTTCGCCGCGAGCGGCACGACGACCAGCCCCATCGAGTGCAGGTCCTCGTCCACGGCCAGCCCGAGCTGCTCGGTGAGGTAGGCGAAGCCCCCCGCCTCCAGCACGATGCGCACCAGCACGCTGAGCAGCAGGAAGAAGAGGAACCGATCGCGGCCGAACAGCGGGGTCCAGGGCAGCCAGCGCGTCGCCCGCTCGGAGATCAGCACGAAGGCGCCCCAGCAGATCACCGCCTCCAGCGCGACGACCAGCCCGGCCTCCGGCTGAATGACCAGGATGCTCGCCAGATATCCTGGGACGACCAGGCCGGTGAAGTTCCAGCCGAGCAGCTCCTGCAGCGCCCAGACGACCAGGAGCCCCACCAACACCGAGGTGAGGATGGAGCTGTCCACGGACGACGCTGGAAAGATGGCGTACATTCAGTAGTATCGAAGCCAGATCTCGAAGCGTGTACCCTCGCCCAGCGTGGAGAAGGCGTCGAAGGTGCCCTCCATCTTCTCGATCGCGCGGCGAGCGGCGGCGGGTGCGCCGGCGAGCGTGCTCTCCTCGAAGAGGCGCTGGAAGAGAGGGGCGGGGAGGCCGCCGCTGTCGTCTTCGACGCGGAGCCGCATCCCGCCCGACTCCGGGCTCAGCGTGACCCGCGTGTTTCCCCCCTCGGTCGCCTCGGCGAGCAGCAGGTGGATGGCCTGCGTGAGCACGGTCGCGCGCCCCGTGACCGCCTGGTCGATGTCCGGAAGGTGCAGCGAGAGGTTGGCCCGTCGCTCGGGGCGCAGGGCCCGCACGGCGTCGTCCACGCAGGCGCGCATGTGCACGGGCGCCAGGGGCTCGCTGCGTGGATCGGCGCTGACGATGGCGTCGCAGCGGTCCAGGAGCTCGCTGACCCGCTGCACCAGCGCGCGGACCCGGCCCTCGAGGTCGCGGCGGCGCTCGGGGGAGTCGAGGCTCGCCATCATCGTGCTGTAGCCGGAGAGCGCGGCCAGCGCGTTGCGCGTCTGGAAGCTGGTCGAGCTGATCACGGAGGTCTTCAGCGCGTCCCGCCGCCGATGCGGGCGGATGTCGTGGGCGGTGACCAGCAGGACCTCGCGGGGGCGCGCCACCCCGAGACCGGCCAGCACCACCTCGACGTCCGGGTCGCGGCCGGGCAGGCGGATCTCGGCGTCGCCCGCGAAGACGTCTCGCGCCGCCTCGCGCGCGCCGGCCTCGTCGACCTCGCACAGGGCCAGGAGGGCCGCCATCAGCGGGGCCTGGGCGCCGCCCATGCTCAGGTCGCGCATCGCCTTGCTGCCGCTGATCAGCTCGCCCGCCAGGCCGAAGGCGCCGACGACCGCGCCCGAGGACTCGAGGTAGGACTCCCAGCGGGCGGCCCGCGCGCCGAGCTTCATCGCGCCCAGACGCGCCTCGCCGAGCTGACGCAGCCAGGGATCGGCCTCGGGCGAGCCCAGCGCGCCCTCGACCTGGAGCCGGTGGCCCAGCGAGCGACCGAGGGCCGCAGCGACGGGGGGGAGCTCACCGTTCGCGCTGAGCACCAGGGCGCCCACGATCGTCTCGCCGTCGCGCACGGGCTCCACCAGCGAGCCTGCGCGCCGCGTGGTGGTCTGGGGAAGCTCCGTCAGCGGCAGCGGCTGCGCCTGCCCGCGCACCTCCGCGGCCAGCTCTGGCGCGCCGCCCGCTCCCCGGCGCCAGGCCGACACGGTGACGCCGGGCAGGAGGAGCGAGGCCATCGAGGGGAGCGCCGCCAGCCCCGAAGGAATGGACGGCTCCTCGGGGGGAGAGCCCAGCGCGAACCGGTAGCGCTCCAGCGCCCGGGCCGTGTCCAGCACCAGCAGCCCGAGCCGCGCGAGCGCGGGGGCCGTGGCCGCGAAGAGCAGGCCGCCCACCGGCAGATCGACCTGCTGCGCGCGGGCCGCGAGGGCGGCCCCCAGGATCAGCGCGACCCCGACCCCCGAGAGGAGGACGCCGCGCAGCGGGCTCAGCCGCGGGACCAGCAGGCCCCACGCCGCGGAGAGCCCGCCGACCAGCGCCATCGCCAGCGCCAGCGGGGCCGTGCGGAGCGCGCCGCCCGTCGCGAGGACGCCGCGGGCCACGGCCAGCAGCTCGCCGCGGTCTACGGGCGCAGGCGCGCCGGGCGCGGCCTCCTTGCGGCCCAGGGCAGGGTCCGTCGAGATCACGACGGCCTCGCGGCCCGCGAGCATGGTCGGGGGGGTGCCTGCCCCGAGCTGTTCGGCGTCCATCCGCACCAGCCCCCGCAGCGCCTCGGGCAGCGGCAGGCGGCGGTCTTCGTCGAAGCGCACGCGGCCGTCCCGCGCGGCGCGCAGCGTGCCTGGGTCCGTCCTGGCCTCGCCCGCCCTCGGGTCGCCCTCGGGCAGCGCGATCCAGACGGCCTCGGCGCCCGCGGCGCGCAGCAGCGGCACGGCCTCGGCCATCCGATCGGCGCGTACGATCACCACCGGCAGGTCGGGGGCGGGGCTCAGGGAGCCCAGCGCGTCGTGCAGCGGCGCGGCCGCGCGCGCGCCCACGAGCGTCGCGAGCGCGCCGGCGAGGCCCAGCCCCGCGGCGACCAGCAGGCCACGCGCCCACGTCAGTCGACGATTTGGTTGTTTTGGTTCGGCCACGACCCGATAGAATCGCACGGCGAAGAGGCCAATGCAAGCGCTGCCAGGATCTGATCTGAATCAGGCTTCGATGCCGAGACGGACAACTGTGTCCACTGATAGGGGGTCGGCGATGAAAGTCCCGAGAAAGGGCGGACAGATGTGGCTGTTTCGTGGCGTCCGCCTGTTCGCGACCTGACCCTGGAGGGTGTTCGCGCATGTCGGGCGTTGGCGCGGTCCTTCGGTCGCACCGTCGGCCTGAGATTCAGCCGATATGCTGGTTCTTTCGTCGCAGGAATCCTGCTCGGGGGGCTTGCACGGACGCATCGACGCCC
>CAZKWG010000126.1:0-13760 GCA_964556105.1 uncultured Enterobacterales bacterium
ACACGTCCGGCGATCAGCTCCAGGGCGCCGCGCGCAAGCTGGCCGGCGCCGCCGGCATGGGGCCGAACGGCGAGATGCGCAAGATGATCGCCGGCAAGGACGCGGGCGAGCAGGAGAAGCTGCTGCGCGATCAGTGGTACGGCGCCAAGGACGCCCGCGACGGGGACAGCAAGAAGAAGAGCATCATGAACGCGATGTGGGAGACGAAGATGGAGGTGTTCTGAGCACCTCCATCCCGCTCGTCGTTCAGCGGCTCAGGCCATGCTCGGCCATGACCGCCGCGTTGCGCGCGTTGGCCGCCTGCAGGGCCGGCCGCGCGCCGAGGCGATCGGCGTAGGCGGTCAACGAGGGGAGCGCGTCGATCATCTTGAACTGCAACATCCAGCGCAAGGTGGAGCCCAGCACCATGTCCGCCATGCTGAAGCGCTCGCCGAGCAGCCAGGGGCCGGTCGTGAGCGCCTGATCGAGCGTCTCCAGCATCGTCTCATAGCTGCCCCAGCCGACCTGGCCCGGCTTGAACTCCCACTTCGCCGCGCGCGCCGCGCAGCCGGGCTCGATGACGGAGGGCGAGTAGAAGCACCAGCGCAGGTAGGGGCCGCGCGCCGGATCGTCCACGGCGGGGGCCAGGCGCACGGGCGCGTAGCGGTCGGCCAGGTAGACGCCGATGGCGGCGGTCTCGGCCACCACGGCCTCGCCGTCCACCAGGATGGGCAGCTTGCCCATGTTGTTCAGCGCGCGCACCTGCGGTGTCCTCTGCTGACCGCTCATCAGGTCCACGAACTGCAGCGTGTAGGGGACGCCGACCTCCTCCAGCATCCAGACGACGCTGGCGGCGCGGGAGTAAGGGTGGTGGTGGAGGACGATGGGTGAACTGGGGGTAGACATGGATCTCTCGGCGTTGGAGGGAGCATTTCTTTAACCGCTCTCGGTCCGGCTGTCAGAAACAAAGGTGAACATGGTCGTCGTGGTCAGCGGCGAAGCGCACCGCGGGGACGGCGCGTACGGCGACGGGATCCCCAAACAGAACGGTCGTGACGGGCTGCTCGGTGGTCACCCAGCGCAGGAAGGCGATCGTCAGCTCCCGGTCGTAGCCCCCCGCGACGCCCGGCCGATCATCGGCGCGGTCCCACCACGCCTCGTAGCGGGAGCCGTCGTCGCGGAACAGACGCAGGTCCAGGCAGCGGCCGGCGTAGTGGTCCTTGTGCCCGAGCGGATCGGGGAGCACGCCCTCGAACCAGGCTAGATCACCTAGCTGAAGCAGGCAGGTGTCCGGCGCGGTTTCCCGCCGCGGGCAGGCGCGCGCCCAGCCCGCCGCCAGCCCCAAGATGGAGACGATGGTGTCGGGGTCGGCCCAGACATCGCTCCACCCCGGATCGGCGCCGAGAAAGTGTGCGTAGCTGGGGCGGCCGTCCAGCGCTCCACCCAGCCAGCGGACGGCTCTCTGCCGACGCTCCGGGCTGTCGAGTCGCTCGGCGCTGTACGCCGCGGCGATCGCGGCGCCATCCAGGGCCTGCGGCAGGGGGAGGCCCACGAAGGCGCCGCCAGAGATCGGGACCTCGTGCAGCGCGAGCGGGCCAAAATACGCCTCGTAGGCGTCGCGAACGCGGATGGCGTCGGCGAGGGTCCGCGCAGAGACGGGGAGCAGCGTGGCCAGCGCGTCGCGACCGACGGCCTGTCCGTCTACGGTCCAGGCGTCGCAGGTGCCGCCCAGCGCGACGATCTCGCCCCCGCGCAGGGGCCAGGCGTCCTGCTGAACCAGGAAGCTCGGCTCGGGCGCGCGCAGCGCGTCGGCGGACACGCACCCGCGCGCCCCGACGGGGGGCAGGGCCAGGGCAGCGTTGTACCAGCGGGGCGTCGAGAGCAGCTCCACCGCGACCGAGCCATCCGGGCAGCGGCCGTCGGTCTGCACCAGCGCGCCGCGCGGGAGCTCCAAGGGGAAGGCGCGCGCGGCGACCGTGAACGGCGCGGCGATCTCCGGCCAGGCGGGGCTGACCTCGAGCAGCGTACACAGCGTGGCCGCGATCCCTCCGATGGGCCCCTCCTTATGGTCGCGGCGACGGGCCCGACCAGGTCATGGCGCAGCGGCGCTGCAGACCCCGCGCGGTCTCGCTGACGAGCAGCGCGGCGAGGCGCGGCGTGAGGGCGGCGCCGGTCGCCTCCACGAAGCCCATCGAGCGGTAGAACGGTGCGTTCCAAGGCACCTCTCGAAAGGTCGTGAGGGTCACGGGCGTGGCCCCCTCGGCCTGCGCCCAGGCCAGCACATGGCCAAGCAGCGCGCGACCGAGGCCCCGGCCCTGGGCCTCGCGCAACACGTCGATCTCCAGGATGTGCAGCCCGTCGGAGACACGCTCCGCCGCCAGGAATCCGATGGGGCGCCCTTCGCCCTCCAGCACCCAGACCGTGCCATCCAGGCAGGGCGCGCGCCACAGCTCCATGGGAGCGATGTCCAGCGGCCCCAGGTCGAGGCAGAGCGCCTCGAAGGCCGTCGTCGCCGACGCCTCGATCTCGGGGAGCCAGGGGAGGTCGTCAGGGGTGGCGCGACGGATCATCGGTCCTCACCAGCCGCACCCGCGGGCGTAGAGGTCATCCCCCGCGTCCGCGTAGGTGTCGGCCCAGTAACCCCAGAAGTCCTGGGTGCGCGCCGCGAAGTCCGCCACCTCCGGGTCGGCCTCGCCCGCAAGGGCCATCTCGTCGGAGAGGGGGTCGATGAGCCCCGAGGCGGTGCCGAGGCCGGGGATGCGCGTCGAGAGGCGCGGGATGTCCTCGCCCTCCGCCCAGGGGTCCTGCGCTGGATCCATCGGCATCATCGAGGGCAGGTTGGACCAGGCCTCGATGAAGGTGATCTCGCCCGCGTCGTTGAACGTGAATTCCTCGTAGATCGGGCAGGGCTTTCCTTCATAGTCCATCGTGACGTAGCAACGCCCGAAGGGCTGGACATCGAAGGCGCGGCAGTCCCGAACCGGGACCGTGGTGCCGGGGAAGGCGGCCAGCACGGCCCGATCGACGGAGAGGGTCAGCTCGCGCCCGTAGCCGGTCAGGAGCAGCCAGGGCGGCCACTCCCAGCGGGCGACGAGCTCGGAATAGGTGGGGACGCTCTCCGGGTCGGCGCTGGCGTCCAGGGTGTCGAAGTAGCGCTCACCCTGGTCGATGTAGGTCGCGTCGGTCTGTGTAGGAGATGAACATGTCGATAAAGCGCCGGGCCCGTCGCAGGGATCGGCGGCCGCCGGCTCCTCTGCGGGCTGGCAGGCGGCGAGCGCGAGGAGGACGGTGGCGGCGCTGCGTCGGGCGAGCATGGCCATCTCTATCCGGACGCTCGCGGTCGTGGGGGTGGTGCGGCGAAAGGTCGGCGACCATCGCGCCGCCCCCGCGCGCTCCGCGTAGCACCCTCCCCCGGGTTAGCGAATCCCTTGGAGGTGCCGTGTCCACGAAAGGGAAGCTGCTGTCCTGGCTCGGCGGGTGGGCGCTGAACGAGCTCGCGGTGCGCGCGGTCGAGGCGCATGGCGACTTTCGGTGGGTGTCGCTCGAGGGCGAGCTGCCCGGTCTGCTGGCAGGGGACAAGGTCCAGGTGCTGGTCGGAGACGACGAGGTGCGCACCTGGACGCCGATCCCGGCGCCGGGGGGAGCGTCTCTGCTGGTCTACGTCCGCGAGGCGAACACCCCCGGGATGCGTTGGATTCGAGGCCTCGCCGCTGGCGACCGGCTGCGCCTGTTGGGTCCGCAGCGCTCGCTGCGGCCGGCCGCCGGGCCCCTCGTGCTGGTGGGCGACGAGACCTCGGCGGCCGTCGGGGCGGCCCTCGCCGTGGCGGGGGACACGCGGGTGATCCTCGAGGTGGGGGCACCCGAGGGCGCGCGCGCCGCGCTGGCGCGGGTCGGCCTCGGGGACGCGACGCTGCTGACGCGGCCGGCGCCCGCAGGTGCGCTGCTGGCCGCGGTGCAGGCGGCGGGGGAGGGGAGATCGGTCGCCCTGACCGGCGGCGCGGCGCTGGTTCAACGGGCGCGCGACGAGCTCCGAGCGGCCGGTCGCGCGCCGTCGGCGCTCCGAACCTACTGGATCGAGGGTCGGGCGGGTATCGATTGATGGACGGACCTGGGCTTTTCCCCGAGGTCGGCCTCGGCCCGTCCCGCGCCCTCCCGCGCGCGGGCTCCCCTCCGCCCGTTCTGGGTCCGCCACCTTGACAGGACCGGGCCTCGCCGTGATACCGTCGAATTTCCCCCGGTCAACGCGCGGACACGAGGCGAGCTGGTGCTACGACCGCCTCGCCCGTGACGCGAAGGAGCCGCCCGCCCATGGCAGATCAGCACATCCCAGGCATGATTCAGCGCTGCGCAGCGCGCAACCCCGACGCCCCGGCCTTCCGCATCAAGCGCGACGGCGGCTGGGCCGACATCACCTGGAAGGAGGTGATGCCCCGGGTCGAGGCCATCGGGGCCGGGCTGCTCACCGCCGCCGATCTGCCCGTCGGCGCCCGGGTCAGCATCATCGGCAACACCAACATGGACTGGGTCATCCTCGACTTCGCCGCCATGTCCGTCGGCTTGCAGACGGTGCCGGTGTACGCCAGCCTGCTGCCCGAGGAGGTCGGCTTCATGCACGCCGACCCCCAGGTGATGCTGGTGGTGGCCGAGAACGCGCTTCAGGTCGGCAAGGTCCGCGCCATGCGCGACGGCTTCTCCTTCTTCGACGTCAACTACTCCAAGGAGCAGATCCCCCTGCGGGGCAAGATCGTCGTGGTAGACCCGACCGGTCTCGACCCCGCCGATGACTGGGAGAGCCTCGCCCAGCTGGAGGCTCGCGGAAAGGAGCGGGTCGCCTCGCTCCGCGACGAGATGAAGCGCCGGCTGGGAGAGGTCAAGCGCGACGACATCGCCACCTTCACCTACACCTCGGGCACCACCGGGGCGCCCAAGGCCGTCATCCAGACCCACGGCAACATGCTGAGCCTGCTGGAGAACATCGAAGAGGTCAACATCTTCGGCAAGGAGGTCCAGGAGGGCGGGCTCCTGCTCTTCCTGCCCCTGGCCCACTCGTTTGGTCGCCTCATCGAGCTGGCGGGTCCTTACTACAGCACGCCCCTCGTGATGTCGTCCGTGCCGACCCTGGCGGCGGACATGGGCTCGTCCCGACCCGGCTTCCTGCCCGCCGCCCCCCGCGTGTACGAGAAGATCAAGGGGAAGATCGAGGGCGGGGTCGCCGCCAGCCCGCCCATTCGCCAGAAGATCTTCCGCTGGGCCATCGGGGTGGGCAAGGAGACCATCCCCTATGTCACCACGGGCCAGCCCATCCCCGGCTGGCTCGACTTCAAGCGCTCCATCGCCGACAAGCTGGTCTTCAGCAAGGTGCGGGCCAGGCTGGGCCTCGATCGGTGCGCGGTGCTGCTCTCTGGCTCGGCGCCGCTGCGCAGCGACGTGCACGAGTTCTTCCTGGCCCTGGGCTTGACGCTGATTGAGGCTTATGGTCTCACGGAGACCTGCCCCGGGCTGACGGCCAACCGACCCGGACGTATGAAGATAGGCACCGTGGGGCAGCCCATCAAGGGCGTCACGCTGCGCATGGCCGAGGACGGCGAGGTGCTGGCCAAGGGCCCCAACATCACCAGCGGCTATCTCAACCGCCCGGACGCGACCGGCGACGCCTTCGACGCCGAGGGCTGGTTCCACACCGGCGACCTCGGGAGCCTGGACAGCGACGGCTTCCTCACCATCACCGGCCGCAAGAAGGAGCTGTTCAAGACCAGCGGCGGAAAGTACATCGCCCCCGTCAAGATCGAGGCGCGGCTCAAGGCCCTGTCCTTCCTGCAGGAGGCGGTGCTCATCGGCGACGCCCGGAACTTCTGCGTCGCCCTCTTCTCGCTCGATCCGGAGAATTTCGCCGAGTGGGCCCAGAAGGAGGGGATCCCCGCCGAACCCGGCCACGCTCGGGTGAGGGAGGTCCTCGCGAAGCACGTGAGCGAGGTGAACACGAGCCTCGCCAGCTTCGAGTCGGTCAAGTACTTCGAGGTCCTGCCCGGCCCGATGACCGTGGATGGCGGCGAGCTCACGGCCAGCCTCAAGGTCAAACGTAAGGCGGTCGCGACCCGGTACGCGGCGCTGATCGAGGACATGTACAGTCGCAAGGCGCCCGCGTCGGCGGACTGAGCGGCCACCGGCGCCGCTCCGTCCTCACCAGGAGCAGGTGTGCTCGTCCTCGCGACAGGTGATGGTCAGGCTGGCGGCCTCGGACACGCGCAGGTCGCCGAGGTCGTAGGGCGCCTCGCCGGTGTCCTCGAACTGCGCGAACACCCGGTAGGTCCCGACCTTGAGCTCCTTCGTGTCTCCCGGGTTCAGGCGGTACATCACGGTCCGGTCTCTCGTGAAGATGGCCTGGGTGGCCTGGCCTCTCAAGCGGACCGTGCCCCTCGGGGGAGGCTTCGCGTTCGCCTCCTCGGGGAGGGGCTCCGCGACCAGCGGCGGCGCGGGGCAGTCCTCCCCACAGTAGGGCGTGAGCACAGGCTCCGGCAGCGCGTCGTCCAGAGGCGTCGGCATCGCGGGCAACACGAAGGGCGCGGCCGCGGCCAGCGTCTCCGTCGGCGTCGTCTCTGGCTGGAGGAGGCCGGTCTTCTCCAGCAGGCCTCGACCCTCCGCCACCAGGCCCGCCAGGGCCGCGATGAGGCCCGTCAGGCCCGTGACCCACTTCAGGATCCGCCGGATCGGCCGCGGCGTGTCGGTGGCGGCCGTCGCGTCGTCCGCCGTCTTCCGCGCGTCATCGGTGGGTTGTGCCGGCGTCTCCTTCTGCTCGGCCACCACCTCCGCCAGCTCCGTCGGCTCCTCGAGGTCCCTGGACATCGGATCCGTGCGGATCTCGATCTCGTTCATGGCGTGGCGGTGAACGCGAGTAACCGCGTCGAGCGCGTCCCCGCCGTCCGTCTGCGCGCGCATCGACTCGAGGCTGAAGTGCTCCTCGGAGAAGGTCTGGCCCGTCCGCGCGTCCTGCGCGTCGGGCGCGGGCGCCTCCAGCAGCGGCGGGACGTTCTGCTCCGCCCAGTCCACCAGCCGCTCGCCCTCCATCCGGTCGAAGAGGCGGTCGCAGTCTCGCCGCACCTCGCGCGCCGTCGGGCGGGACTCCGGCTTCCAGGCCAGCATGTTGCCGACCAGCGCGACGATGGGGCTCTCCGCCCCGAGCACCGCCGCCAGCAGGTTCAGACGCCCGTCCAGGGTGCGCTCGAACTGCCGCTGGTTGCCCCGGAGCTGGCCGATGGGCTCGCCGCGGATCAGCTCATAGAGCACCGACCCGAGCGCGTAGATGTCGGCGGCCGGGCCAAAGCCGCCGGTCTCCGTGCGCTCCGGCGCCAGGTACTCCAGCGAGCCAGCCACCGCGCCCACCGTGGTCTGTGCGCTCCGCGAGCCGATCTCCGCCCGCGCGATGCCGAAGTCCAGCAGCTTCACCTCGCCCTGGGGCGTCAGCAGGATGTTCGCCGGCTTGATGTCCCGGTGCACGAGCTGCAGCGGCCTCCCGTCCGGCCCCAGGGTGCTCCACGCAGCATGCAGGGCCGCCGCCAGCTCTCGCAGGATCTCCAGAACCACGCGCGGCGGGACGGGCCCGTTCTCCGAGAGCCGCGCCAACGAGACGCCGTGGATGTACTCCATCAGCATGGCGGGGCGGCCGTCCAGGCTGATCAGCCCCTCGACCGCGACGATCGCCCGGTGGCGCACCAGCCCGAGCATGCGCGCCTCGTCGAGCAGGCGCGCCCCGGCCGAGGCCTCCAAGGTGCCCGCGTTCGCGATCTTGATCGCCACGCGCTTCTGAAAGCCGCCCGCCGAGAGCAGGTCGACCAGGTAGACCGTCCCGAAGCCGCCCCTGCCCAGGCAGGAGATCACCCTGAGCTGACGTCGCGACTCGCTGAGCACCGGCGCTGCTGACGCCATCTCAGCGCTCCTCTCCACGCAGCGCGGCGATCAGCACGGTCACGTCCAGCCCCAGCGCGACGGCGCCCAGCCCGATGGCCGACCACTGCGCGGCGTTGGCGCGCTTCTGCAGGCCCTCCAGCTCGCTCTCCGGGGTCTCCGGGTCGAAGAAGCTGAGCTTGGAGGTCGCCGCGAGGCCGTATAGGCCAGCGCTCGCCGCGGTGGCGCCCAGCGCGGCGAGCGTCAGCGCGGGGCGGGGGCGCGCGGTTACGACC
The DNA here is from genome assembly GCA_964556105.1 of uncultured Enterobacterales bacterium. Taxonomy (GTDB): domain Bacteria; phylum Myxococcota_A; class UBA796; order UBA796; family CAZKWG01; genus CAZKWG01. Next base: position 8,157 of record CAZKWG010000126.1, read on the forward strand.
GGGCAGTCGGGGCAGGTCGGCGCCTCGACCGGAGCCTCCACGATCGGGGGCGGCTTCGGCGGCGGCCCCAGCCTGCCGGTCTCGGGCGCGGCCCCCGTGGGGAGGAGGCCCGTCCAATGGACCTTCCCGTCCTCCCAGAGCACCTGCAGCAGGTAGGGCCTGTCCGTCGGACGCCCCGCGGCGGCGCTCCCGTCCACCCAGAGCGTCGTGCCCTCCGTCGCGGCGATCGGCGCGGGGCTCTGCGCCGTGACCGTCGCGGCCGCCCGCTCCAGCTCCGCGAGCTTCGGCGTGCTCGCGAGGATGCCCGCTGGCAGCCCTCCCCCGAGCGCCAGCGCGCCCCGCAGAAAGGCGGTCGAGCTGTCGGTGTCCTTCTGGATATAAGCCAGGATCGCCTGGACCTCGTAGAGGTCGGCGACGGCGCTGACGGGCAGCGAATCAACTAGACACGATAGTTTTTGGTTCGCGCTGCCCACCGCCGCGTAGAAGCGCGCGAGATCCGGTGGCGCCGCGCCATAAGCGTCCTGCGCCGCGCGCAGCTCGACCGCCAGGCTCGTGGCCGTGGCTTCGCAGGGCAGGGGCGGCGGGTAGATGCCGGGGAAGGGCATGGGGCCTCTAGATAAGGAGTTATCGCGAGTGTATCATATACTTCCATATTATTGATCCAGGTCATAGATGCTGGTAGGATGTTCGGGTCATCGACGCGCCCTTGACCTGGAGAGTCGAATGCGTGTGTCCCTTGCCCTCACCATGCTGTCCGCATGCATGTTCGTCTCTGACGACGAGCTGGAGGGGCGTCTCTGCGGTGACCAGGAAGGGAATGAGGTGGTGCTGTCCTGGAGCACGGACTGGAGCTACTACGGGGTGGACGCAGGCCCCGATCTCGATGAGAACGGCTACTCGGACCTCGTCCTCGGGACCGTCGATCCCGCAGAGTTTCCTTCGTCGGGGATCGCCGAGCTCTACTTTGGTCCGTTCCTCGACGACTCCCACGAGATCGGGCCGGACCTGACCTTCGCGAGCGCGCAGGCGGACCTGCTTGGCTGGGGGGTGGACCTGGCTGAGGATCTGACATCCGATGGCGTCGCGGACCTCATTGTGAACGCCCCCTATTGGAGCGGCGACTTCACCGGTGGGTCCGGTGCGGCCTTCGTCGTGGCCGGTCCCGTCAGCACTGGGTCTATCGACCTCGCGGCGGACTGCACCATCTGCGTCGTGTTCGATGACGTCGATCAGTACCGAGCCCATCCGGCGCGCTCGGCCGGGGACGTGAGCGGAGATGGGGCGGGAGATCTCCTGGTGAGCTGGGTCGGGTACGACGATGACGACGCGCTGCGGCTCGACACCTTCCTGTTCGCAGATCTGAGCGCCGGGCAGCGCTCGCCAGGAGACGCGAGCGCGAACACCTACGGTTGGGAGAGCGGGGTGCAGGCGTCCGGCAAGAGCGAGCACCTCGCGGGTGGAGGGGACGCGAACGGTGATGGCAACGGAGACATCCTCATTGGCGAGAGCCTCGGAAGCCGGCTCGAAGGCGCGGAGGTCGCTGGGGGCGAGATCTCGTTGATCCTTGGTGTGGGTTCGGAAGAGGCGCTCGAGACCCTGTTCGACGACCCCGTCTCGCTCGCGTGGGGCACCAACATTGGCCTCGACGGTTTCGGCTTCGTGCCCGACCTCGATGGGGACGGGAGGGACGAGGTCTACTATGTCGCCCAACTGGAGGGGCTCTTCCTCTACGATCCGGCTGCGGACGACGCTGCGCTCTTGCTCGGCCCGGGCGCGCTCGAGGGCGTGGACTTTGCGCACGCGGATGTCGGCGACTTCGATGGCGACGGCCAGACGGACTTCAGCGCGAGCGCTCAGGTGGACGAGGACGCCGCAAGGACCGTTGTGCTGGCTGGGCCGCTGGATGGCAGGGACGACGTCACGTTGGAGGAGGCGGACTGGAGTGTATCGACCGAGGGGTTGGCAGGTTGGGTCAGGTCCGCAGACCTCAGCGGGGACGGCCAGGCCGACCTCTTCCTGGCCGAGCACACAGGCACCTCAGCCTGGCTCTTCGCTGGCGCGCTCGGGCCGTGAGCGCCCCGTTCTGGGATGTCCGAGCTAACTATTTTACGTTTTCCACATGAGAGGAGCGCGACGATGGCGGACGGAAATTCGAACTTCAAGGGCCTCTATCCCTATGCCTCCGAGCTCTTCGGCGTCTACAAGCCCTTGTTGGGCTGGCGTGGCCGCAGCGCCGAACGTCGGGTCGCCCAGGCGATGATGCGGAACATGACCAACGAGGAGCTCCGGCGCGCGCGCGCAGGCGAGGCGGCCGAAGAGGATCCGCGGGCGGCGGCCGCGGCGGACAGGGTGGCCACGGGCGGAGGGAGCGGCGCTCCTTCACGGTCCCTCTCTCCGGCCGCGATCGTCGCGCTGGCGAGAGAGAGGGGCGCCGGGGCGCGCCCCTCGAAGTCCGAGCTGTACGCCGCGTTGGACACGCTCAAGGCCAGCGTCCTCACGTCCAGCGTGGAGCCTGTCGCCAGCGCGAGCCTGTCGCCGGCGCGGGCCGAGGCGAGCGCGGAGCGAGCCCTGGTCTTCAGCGCGCCCGAGGACCTGGAGCCGAGGACCGTATGCGCGGTGCGCTTCTCCGGCGGGCTCACGATCCCCGGCAGCGCGTCCACCACGGTGAACGGGGCCTGCACCGTGGAGTTCTGGGTGCGCTTCAAGGAGGGCGAGCCCTGTCCGGGCGCCAACCTGTTCTGGCTTCGAGGCGCGGACGGCCAGAGCGCGATCCGCGTGTTCCTCGGCAGCGTCCCGGGTCAGCTCTACATCTACAACAACGCCTCCGCGTCGCTCTGGAGCTCGCAGACCAAGGGCATGAGCTACACGCCGGGCCAGTGGACGCACTTCGCCCTCACCCGCACGCTGGACCGGCTGGCCTTCTACAAGGACGGCGCGCTGGTCTACCAGACCGACCCGAAGGTGCCACCGGTCGCGCTCGTCGCCGGGGACGGCGAACTCGCCTGGGCCGCCCCCTACAAGAGCGTCATGTTCACGGGCGATCTCGCGGAGCTCCGGCTCTGGAGCGTGGCGCGCAGCGGGTCTGAGATCCAGCAGCACTACAACTCCTGCTTGAAGGGCCGCGAGGCCGCGCACCTCAAGGGCGGCCTCGTGGGCTACTGGCCGCGGGACGCGCTCGAGCAGGCCCCGCTGAACCTCGCGGCGCCCTCGGCCAGGCCCGGGACGATGGTCGGGGGAGAGGTGCTCTCGGACGGGCCGACGCTGTTGGGGATCGCGGCGCCCATCGTGCCCATGGCCTCCACGTTCGTCGCGGGAGCCCCCGCGCGGAGCGCGAAGGGGAGCGGACCGCGGCCGAGCACGAGCCTGATCGAGGAGCTCATCGAGGAGGACCCTGGCCTCCTCTCGCGGATGGCCGGGGGCGTCAGGTCCGGGTACCTGGGCGTCCGGCTGCTCGACCCGCTGGCGAACCTGGACGTCAACACCCAGCAGGCGATGTTGACGCCCGTGGGGATCATCCAGCTCTACCGCCAGATCTTCTATGAGCTCGACACCTTCCTGGGCCCGCCCGTGAGCCACGTCTGGGTCAGCCCCGGCGGCAGCGTCGAGCTCTACGAGACGCACTCGAAGCGCACCGTCGTGGAGCGTGAAGACAGCGTCAGCTTCGAGACGACCAGCCGCTCGGAGCGCGAGGTGCAGATCGAGGACGAGCTCTCGTCGACCATCAAGAGCGATGACGAGAACAACATGAGCGTCGGGGCCAGCGCGAGCCTCTCGGGCGGCATACCCGGCATCGTGCAGGCCAGCGCCAGCGCCAACCTGAGCCTGGGGCAGAGCCACCGGCAGTCGCGCGAGGAGGCTCACCGCCAGAAGCGCACGCAGAGCGAGCGCCTGAGCAACGAGATCCGGCGCAGCTTCAAGACCACCTTCCGCACCACCGTCGAGACGCACGACACCTCGAGTCGACGCTACCTGCTGGCCAACACCACCAGCAAGCTGGTCAACTACGAGCTGCGGCGGAAGATGCGTCGGGTCGGTGTGGTCCTCCAGCACGTCGGCACACAGCTCGCGTGGCAGGTCTATCTGGACAAGCCCGGCCAGATGCTCAAGATCGGGAAGCTGATTCACGCGACGAAGCCCGAGGATCGCCCCGAGGAGGCCCCGCCTCCCGAGCGCTCGGCGCCGATGCCCCAGGAGCGCCGGACGTTCACGGTGAAGTTCCCGTTCACGGCGGGGAGAGGATTGGGGTCGCTCGATGATGGCACGGACGAGGACTACCTGGTGTGGCCGAAAGACCCCAAGGAAGGCTATGATCCGAACGAGTCCGGGCTGGATGTCGAGCCTCCCGTGGCGTCCATCGTGTTCCAAAAGACCTTTCCGGCGCCAAAGCCGCCCCCCAACTACGTGCTCCAGTCCGTGCGCGAGGTCGACGTGGGCTCCGACGGGAGCGCGGCCGCGGCTCCCAGGGTGGACTACCTTCCCCCCGAATTGGAGACCAAGAACGGCGCTCCGACGGGATCGTTCATCATCCAACTCAAGGAGGCCAACTTCAACGACAACCTCAACATCCTCTTCAGCGTCGAGGCCGTCTACGAGCCGGACCCAGTCGTCGTGAGCGCAAACCTCGCGAAACAGGCGGAAGAAGACGGAAAGGTGGCCAGAGAGCGAAAGGCGAAGAAGCTGGCCGATGAGAAGGCCGCGGCTATCGACGCGATCCGGGAGCGACTCAAGCGCGAAGGCGAGGTCCGCCAGCGCCCGAGCGAGGACCTGCGCGAGGAGGAGCGGATCCTCGTCTACCGGATGCTCCTGCGACGACTCCACCTCCCGACGATGAGCGCGGACCAGCACCTGATGTCGGAGCTCATCCGCACGATCTTCGACATCGACAAGCTGTTGTACTTCGTCGCGCAGGACTGGTGGGCGCCGCGCCCCCTCGACGCGCCGACCTACGACGTCTCTGAGGAGGCCGCGCCGGCCAGGATGGGCACCTCGCTGGGTTGGAAGCTCCAGGTGGACGGCGACGCGCGCCGCAACGCCTTCGTGAACAGCCCCTGGGTCAAGGCGGTGCTGCCCGTCCGCCCGGGGATGGAGGTGGCCGCGCTGAACTGGCTCCGCTCCGATGGCGTGGAGCTCGACGCAGGCCTGGACGATGATTATCTGGGCGCAGAGCCCGAGCTTCAGGGGATGAAGGTCGGTGAGGTGCTGATGAAGCTCGCGGAGAATCTGAGCGCGCTGGAGCCGCCGCTGGGCCCGGCCACCGAGACCGTCTACGAGCGGGGCTTCGACCCGCTGAAGGGCGGCTTCCGCGCGAACGAAGAGCAGTTCGCGGCCTTCGACCAGTGGGTGGAGATCCTGCCGACCGACCAGGTGGTCGCGGTGGAATACAACCCACCCACGGGCTGAGCCGATGACGGAGGACCCTTCCGCGTTCATCCTGCCCGCGGCGCGAGAGCTGCCTGGGAGCGTGACGATCGACGTCTGGCCCTTCGCGCTGCCGCTGCTGCTGGCGGGGCCGATCCTGCGTCGCGTGGACGTCAACGTCGCCTGGGTCTGGCTGGCGACGAGTCGGCCGATCTCGGCGCGCGCCGAGGTGCGCTCGGGCGGAGG
>CAZKWG010000127.1:0-13746 GCA_964556105.1 uncultured Enterobacterales bacterium
GGGGGTGCTTCTCCAGGATGCGACCGTAGTCCTCGGCGAGGAGCTGGTTCCAGGCGTCCACGTAGGGCTGGGGCACGTCGTGCCAGGCGCCGCGGTCGCCGCGCCCGCCGTTGTGGGTGCGGCCGTGCGGCACGGAGACCTCGATGGCGTCGCGCACGCTGGCCAGCGAGTCCGGCAGGTCCGAGGCCGTCAACGTCGTCTGCACGGCCATCATGCCGCAGCCGATGTCCACGCCGACGGCGGCGGGGATGATGGCCTTGTGGGTGGCGATGACGGAGCCGACCGTCGCGCCCAGGCCCAGGTGAACGTCGGGCATGACGGCGACGTGCCGGTGCACGAAGGGCATCCCGGCGATGTTCTGAAGCTGCTTGATCGCGGCGTCCTCGACAGGAACGCCGATGGTCCAGGCCTTGATGACGCCCTTGGGCGCCGGGATGTGCGTGTGCATGGTGACCTCCTGCGAGCCCTTTATGCACGGACCGTGCCAGGGGGCCTCCGCACGGAGCATCCTGGCTTCCTTTCGCGCCACAGGGTAAGATCCTTATACTACAGGATAAGGGATTTATCCGATGGACAAGGTCGTGCTCGGCCTCTACGGCACCACCCTCGACAGCGCGCCCGGCGCGGCCCGCTGGACACGCTGGCGCCCGACGATCTCGATCTTCGAGGCTGAGGATCTGGCCATCGCCCGGTTGGAGCTGCTCTTCCCGCCCGATCACCAGCAGGGGGCGGAGCGCGTCGCCGAGGACATCCGCAACCTCTCGCCGGAGACCACGGTGCGGCTGCACCCGCTGCCGATGGCCGACCCCTGGGACTTCGAGGAGGTCTACGGCGCGCTGCACGACTTCGCCCGCGCCTACCCCTTCCGGCCGGAGGACGAGGACTACCTGGTCCACATCACGACGGGCAGCCACGTCGCGCAGATCTGCCTGTTCCTGCTGACCGAGTCGCGGCTGATCCCCGGCCGGCTGCTGCAGAGCTCGCCGCCGCGCGGGGGCCGATCGGTCACGCCCTCGGTCATCGATCTGGACCTGGCGCGCTACAGCCGCCTCGCCGCCCGCTCGGCCGCGGAGCGACAGGAGGCGCAGGGGCTGCTCAAGTCGGGCATCGCCACCCGCAACGACGCCTTCAACCACCTCATCCGTCGGATCGAGCAGGTGGCGGGTCAGAGCCGCTCCCCCATCCTGCTCACCGGGCCGACGGGGGCGGGCAAGTCGCACCTGGCGCGGCAGATCTACGCGCTCAAGCGCGCCCGGCACCTGCTCAGCGGGCCGCTGGTCGAGGTCAACTGCGCCACCCTGCGCGGCGACGCGGCGATGAGCACCCTCTTCGGCCACGCCCGCGGCGCGTTCACCGGCGCGGAGCGGGCGCGCCAGGGCCTGATGCTGGCGGCCAACGGCGGCTGCCTCTTCCTCGACGAGGTCGGCGAGCTGGGCCTGGACGAGCAGGCCATGCTGCTGCGCGCCATCGAGGAGCGCCGCTTCCTGCCGCTGGGGAGCGACAAGGAGGTGGAGAGCGACTTTCAGCTCATCGCCGGCACCAACCGCCCGCTGGACGAGCAGGTCGCCCGCGGCAGCTTCCGCGAGGACCTGCTGGCGCGCATCGATCTGTGGACCTTCCGCCTGCCCTCCCTGCGCGAGCGCAGCGAGGATATCGAGCCGAACCTGGACTTCGAGCTCGATCAGTGGCGCGAGCGCACCGGCCGCCAGCTCCGGTTCACGCGCGAGGCCCGCGCCCGCTTCCTGGCCTTCGCCACCTCCGGCGACGCCGTGTGGCGGGGCAATTTCCGCGATCTCAACGCCGCCGTGACGCGCATGGCCACGCTGGCGCAGGGGGGCCGCATCGGCGAGGCCGACGTGGACGAGGAGATCGCCCGCCTGCGCGCGGCCTGGAGGACCAACGAGGCGCCCTCCCGCGTGAGCGCCCTCTTCGGGGACGTGGCGATGGACCGCTTCGAGCGCGTTCAGCTCGAGGACGTGCTGGCTGTGTGCGCCGAGAGCAGCAGCCTGTCGCAGGCCGGCAGGACGCTGTTCTCGGCGTCACGCGAGCAGAAGAGCTCGTCGAACGACGCGGATCGGCTACGAAAGTACCTGAGCCGCCACGGGCTGGGCTGGGAGGACGTGCGTCCAGGCCCCCGCGGCGCGACGCTCACTGCACGGTGACGTTGTAGCCGCAGCCCGGGATGCCGCCGCCCTCGTTGGGGTTCGCCGTCGAGCAGGCGACGCTGATGCGCGCGCCGGCGGGCACGGGCGTGTTCAGGCAGGTGTTCTTGCCGTTCAGGCCCTCCTCGCTCATGTAGGCGGCGCAGAGGTTCTGGATGCCGCCGCCCGCGAGGTGCGCCGTCACCGTGACGGCCGAGCTCGGCGGCATGCTGACGATCTCCAGGGTGATGTTCGCCGTCATGGCGCTCGCACCCTTGTTGGTGAACAGGGACTTCTCCTGCTCCACGTCCAGGCTGCCCTCGAAGGTCTGGGCGGCGAGGGCGTGGGTCTCGGTGTCCTGGGCGTGGGCGGCGCCGACGAAGGCGAAGAGGGCGACGAGGATGAGCTTGGACGACATGGGGGGCTCCTGAGCTGCGGGGCGGGCCCGCGTTGGGGTTCGCCCCACAGAAGCTCCCCACTCTCTGTCCCCAACTCGTGCGCGACGCTCAGGCCTTCTTCGACATGTCTTCGGTGCGCTGGAGGAAGGCCGCGAACATCTCGATGGGCACCGGGAAGACGGTGGTGCTGTTCTTCTCGGCGGCGATCTCCGTCAGCGTCTGCAGGTAGCGGAGCTGAATGGTGATGGGGCTGGTGCCCATGATGTGGGCGGCCTCGGTCAGCTTCACGCTGGCCTGGAGCTCGCCCTCGGCGGCGATGACCTTGGCGCGACGCTCGCGCTCGGCCTCGGCCTGCTTGGCCATGGCGCGCTTCATCTCCAGGGGAAGGTCGATGTCCTTCAGCTCGACCTGCGTGACCTTGATGCCCCAGGGATCCGTGTGGAGGTCGAGGATCTGCTGCAGGCGCTGGTTGACGCGCTCGCGCTCGGCGAGGAGATCGTCCATGTCGCCCTCGCCCGTCACGCTGCGCAGCGTGGTCTGGGAGAGCTGGGCGGTGGCGTACATGAAGTCCTGCACCTGCAGGATGGCCTTGAGCGGGTCGATGACGCGGAAGTAAATGACGGCGTTGACCGCCACGCTGACGTTGTCGCGCGTGATGACGTCCTGCTTGGGCACGTCCATGACGATGGTGCGCATCGGGACGCGGATGAGGCGGTCGATGAAGGGGATGATGATGACCAGGCCCGGGCCCTTGGCGTCCAGCGCGCGGCCGAGCCGGAAGACGATGCCGCGCTCGTACTCGTTGAGCACGGCGATGGACTTGGACAGGATGACGAACACGCCGATGACCAGCGCGACGATGAGCTCCATCAAGCACCTCTCGGAGTGGATGTGTCCAGCTCCACCATGAGTTTGAAACCATCGACCCTCAGGACCCGCACCGCCTGCCCACGCTCCAGCGTGCCCACCCAGGTCGCCGCCCAGTCCTCGCCCTGCACGCGCACGCGGCCGGAGCCGGCGCCGCCCACGGTGATCTCGGCGGGCAGGCCGACCATGCCCTCCGCCCCCGTCGTGACGGCGCGGCGCTGGCTGCGCGTGACCAGGACCCCGAGGCCCAGCCCGACCAGGCCGACGAAGGCCGCCACAAAGCCCAGCGCGAACGGATTCACGCGCAGATCGAAGCCCTCGACGTCGAACATCAGCAGCCCTCCCCCGATGACGGCCACCCCGCCGAGCACGGCCAGGATCCCTTTTCCGCCCAGCCAGGCCTCGAGCCCGATGGCGACGAAGCCGGCGACGACCAGCAGCAGGCCGCCGAGCTGGAAGGGCAGCACGGAGAGCCCGACGCCAGCGGCCAGGATGCACAGCGCGCCGATCGCGGCGGGGACGATGAGGCCCGGGGACTGAAACTCGATGTAGAAGCCGAGCATCCCGAGGCCGATCAGCGCCATCAGCACGTTCGGGTCGCCGAGGAAGTGCACGATGCGCTGGCGCAGGCTCATCTGGACCTGCACGCGCTCGGCGCCGGCCGTAGCGAGCGTGTGCTGCTTGCCGGCGAGCTCGACCACGCGGCCGTCCACCTCGCGCAGCAGGGTGTCCAGATCGGGCGCGACCAGGTCGATGACGCCGCTCTCCAGCGCCTCGCGGTCGGTGATGGCGGCGCTCTCTCGGACGGCGGACTCGGCCCAGTCGGCGTTGCGCCCGCGCTCGGCGGCGATGGCGCGCGCCCAGGCCAGCGTGTCGTTCAGGATCTTCGCCTCCATCGGATCGGCGCCCGCGGGCGCGGCCTCGGTGGGCTCGCCGCCCGTGGGCTGCGTGGCGGGCTCCGGCGAGCGCGGGTTCTCCCCGAAGAGGCTGACGGGATGGGCGGCGCCGATGGTGGTGCCCGGGGCCATGACGGCGACGTGCGCGGCGAGGGTGAGGAAGACCCCCGCCGAGCCCGCCCGCGCGCCCGAGGGCCCGACCCAGACGATGACGGGGACCTCCGCCGAGAGCTGCGCCGAGACGATCTCTCGGGAGCTGGTGAGCAGGCCGCCCGGCGTGTCGAGCGCGATCACGACCGCGGCGGCGCCGGCCTCCTCCGCGGCGGCGATGCCGTCCACGAGGTAGGCCGCGCTGCCCGGATCGACGCCGCCCCGCAGCGTGAGCACATGGACGGGCGCGGCGAGGGCCGAGGAGGTCAGGGTGAGGAGGGCGAGCAGAAGCGCGATCACGCCGGAAACCTAACGTGCTCAGCCTGGGGAGCCCACGCTTTCGGCGCCCGTGCGATAATTGGCGCGCATGTCCATCCGCGTCCGGCCGGCGAGCCCCGAGGACCAGGCCGCGCTGAGCGGGCTGGCGCAGCCGAACGCGCTCGCCCGCTGGGACGCGGGCCAGACCTGGGTAGCCCTCGACCGCGCCCAGCTCCTCGGCGCCTGCACCGCCGGGCCCAGCCGCGACCCGGACGGCGACCCCTGGACGGCGGAGATTCAAGGGTTGAGCGCGCGCGCGGACGCCCCGCTCGCGGTTCGCGCGCTGTGGGTCACCGTGAGCGCGGAGCTGGCGCTGCTGGGCGCCCGGACGTTGACCTGCTGGGTGCGGGAGGACGACGCGATCGCCGCCGCGCTGTACGCCGCGCAGGGCGCCCGCCCCGACGGGGCCACGCGGACGGCGGAGGCGACGGAGGGCGGCGCGCGCGAGATCCGCGTTCGCGCCCCGCTCCCCGACGAGCCCTTCGTGCGCGGGCTGATGGGCGCGCTCGATCGCGCCGACCCGGCCGCCGCCCGTTATCTGGCCGACGAGGTCAGCTTCGCGGCGCCCCCCTGCAGCGGTCGCGACGCGGTGCTGCGCGCGCTGGCCGGACGCGCGGCGGCGCCGCCGGGGTCGCTCACGAGCCAGGTCCGCGAGAGCGCGCTGCAGCACCTGGGCGCCGATCGTTGGCGGATCAACATCACCGAGCGCCTGCGGGACGGCGGCCACGCCGGCAGCTACCGGACGGCGCTGGTGTTGAACCTGCCCGCGGGAAGACCGGTGACGCGTGTTCAGGCCCTCGACCTGCCGGGCGAGCGCGCGAAGCTGAGCGCGTTCATGCGGAAGACAGGCGCTTTTACCTGAGCTCATCAGGTCTGCGCACGTCAGACGCGCCGCCGCTCCACCGCGGTGCTACCCTCGCCTGCGGAGGGGACATGACGCCCATCACCCTGCTTCTCGCGCTCGCGCCGGCACTGGCCGGCTCCCTCGCTCCGCGCGCCCCGCTCTCGGTGAGCCCGGTGGAGCTGCTGCCGCTCCCCATCGAGGCCCCGATGGCGGACTATCGGCTGTCGATCAAGCTGCGCGACGACGTGCTGGGCCGCGCGACGGCGAGCGGCGGCGTGGTCTCGCAGGCCGGCGTGGACCTCAGCGAGCTCCGCGCCGTCGCGAAGGCGCACGGGCTCGTCTTCGAGCCGCTGATCCGCCTGCCCGACGCGCGGCTGGCGGCGCTGGAGCAGCGGGCGGCGGCGCGCTCGGGGCGAGCGCAGCCGGACCTGGCCGGCATGCTGGCGGTGATCCCCGCGGATCGCTCCCCCGCGGGGCTGCTCGCGGCGGGGCAGGCGCTCGAGACGCTCGCCGTCGTGGAGTACGCCAACCTGCGCGTGATCGGGGTCCCGCCGCCAGGAGACATCGGCACGACCACCCCCGACTACACGGATTACCAGGGCTACGCCGGGCCGGATCCTGGCATCGACGCCGAGTACGCCTGGAGCGTCGGCGCGACCGGCGCCAACGTTCGGCTCTCCGACTGTGAGTATGGGTGGATCTACGAACACGAGGACCTGGTCGACAAGGACCTGAACCCGGAGGAGGGCCAGACCGTCCCCTCCTGGGTCGCCAGCTACGAATACGATTATCACGGGACGGCCACCGTCGGGCAGACCTCGTCCGTAGACAACGGCTACGGCTGCACGGGGCTGGTGCCCGACGCCGAGGTCTACACCTGGCCAGAGTGGAGCGACGAGGAGGGCTCGCGGCGCGTCACCTCCATCACCGGCGCGGTGGAGGCCTCCGAGGCGGGCGACGTCGTGATGCTGGAGATGCAGGACGTGGGCGCGGGCGGCGGCTACGCCCCGGCGGAGGTCGACCCGGACGTGTGGGCGATCAGCCGGCTGGGCTCGGACGCGGGGGTGCACGTCGTCGGCGCGGCCGGAAACGGGACCCAGAACCTCGATAGCAGGCCCTATGAAGACTACATGAGCTGGGGCGACAGCGGGGCGATCATCGTCGGCGCGGGCTCGGGCGACACCCAACACAACGCCGCCTCGTTCTCCACCTACGGCACGCGGGTGGACCTGCAAGGCTGGGGCGACTACACGGTGTTCACCCTCGGCTATGGCGACTACGCCTTGCTGGACCGGGATCGCGAGCAGTCCTACACCAGCGCGTTCGCCGGGACGAGCTCGGCCACGCCCATCGTCGCCGCCGCGGTGGTGGCGGTCTCGGACTTCGTGCAGAAAGACGGCGGCTCGCCGCTCTCCCCGGAGTCGCTGCGCGCGCTGCTCATCGACACGGGCATCCCGCAAGGGCGCGGCGGCGAGATCGGGCCCCTGCCCGATCTGGCGGCGGCCCTGGGCGCGCTGGACTCCGACGGGGACGCCTACGCCGACGCGAGCTACGGCGGCACGGACTGCGACGACGACGACGCCAGCGTCAACCCCGGCGCCGCCGAGACCTGGTACGACGGGCTGGACGCCGACTGCGCCGGAGATGACGACTACGATCAGGACGCAGACGGGGTCGCGGGGACGGAGGGCGGCGGCGAGGACTGTGATGACGCCGATCCGACGGCCTTCCCCGGCGCGACCGAGACCTGGTACGACGGCGTGGACGGCGACTGCGACGGCGGCAGCGACTACGACCAGGACGGCGACGGCCACGACCGCGAGGGCGAGGGCGATGACTGCGACGACCTGAACGCGAGCACCTATCCGGGCGCCGAGGAGCTCGAGGACGGCGTGGACAGCGACTGCGACGGCGCCGACACGTCCAGCGGCGAGGGCGAGGGTGAAGGCGAGGGCGAGGGCGAGGGCGAGGGCGAGGGCGAGGGCGAGGGCGAGGGGGTCGATCTCGAGCCCAAGCCCGCGGGTTGTGCCTGCGCCAGCGCGCCCACCAGCGAGGCCGCCCCCTGGCTCGGGCTGGTCGGCCTGCTCGCGCTGCGCAGGCGGCGCCAGGCGTAGCTGGACCTCGAGCGCGCGAAGGAGGGATGCTCTCGCCTCCCTCCGGGATTATGATGATCCTGTTCTCTCGCGCGGAGGTCTCATGACCTGGCTTCTCCTGGCCTCGGCCTGGGCGGTTGATTCGTCTACGCTCTGGAAGGGTCTCGACGACCCGAGCGGCTGGGAAGAGGTGCACCGCAAGACCTTCGACGACGTGGGCGTCGAGGTGGTGGTGCGCCTGAAGCGCATCGGCGCCCAGCCCTGCCTGGAGGCGACCACCCAGGCGAGCATCCCGCCCGACCTGCTCCTTCACCTGGCCAGCGACATCCCCAACCAGCCCGACTGGTCCTCCTGGGATCTGCCCGTGGCCGAGCGCCTGAAGAGCTACGGGTCCAGCTTCGACTACGTCGAGGTGCTGAACAACCCCTTCCCCGTAGACGACCGCGTCTGGTTCGCCCGCGGCACGCCCACCCGCGTGGGGGAGGCCCGGGTCTTCCGCTGGGATCGGGTCGACGCCGCGACCGCCTACCCCACCCGCCTCGCCGAGCTGCAGGCGGCTCACCCTGGGTTGGTCGAGACCACCGTGAACGTGGGCGACTGGACGTTTACGCCCGTCGGGAACAAGACCACGATCCGCTACCGGATCTGCTCGGACGCGGGCGGCTCACTCCCTGAGAGAGCCAAGGAATATGCGGCGAAGTCCACGCTGCCCACCAACCTGGCCGACATCGTCCGCCAGGGCCTCCGTCTGGCCAGTCAGTAGGACAGGGGCCCATGCCCCTCCTCCTCGCCCTGCTGCTGGCCTGCCCACGGGAGAAGGCGCCCGCGGCGGAGAGCGGCGAGGACTCGGCGGCCGAAGACTGCGGCATGGCGAGCGGCCTGACGCTGAGCGCGGACGAGGCCCGACCGGGTGAGGAGCTGATGGTCGGGCTGCGCGACGCCGCCCTCCCCGAGGACGCGGTGGTGCGGTTCAGCTCCGCGCAGGGAGCGGTGGCGACCTCCGCGCGCGCGGACGAGGCCACCTGGACCCTCTCCGACACGCTCGCCGCGCACCTCCCCGAGGAGGCCAGCGTCGAGGCGACCATCGACGCCCCCGGTTGCCTGACCGAGACCTGGACACGCAGCGTCACGGTGGACCGACCCGAGGCCGACCGGGTGGTGGTGATCTACAACCCAGAGGTGGAGGGCTCCGAGGAGGTGGCCCGCGCCTACGCCGCCCTGCGCGAGGTCTCCGACGCCCACCTGTGCGCGGTCTCCAGCGCCGATGACGAGTACATGGCCGGCGCCGACTACCCGGCCTTCGTAGACGCGGTACAAGCCTGTGTGGATGCATTGGGCGATCACATCCACTATCTGGTGCCCGTCTATGGCGTGCCCTACCGCGTGGGCGACCGCATCACCGACTTCGGCACCGGCGCTCCCGCGATCGTCAGCGTGGACGCCCTGCTGGTCTTCGGCGCGCGCTCCACCAGCTTCACCGCCGCGGACTGGAACACGCTCTACCAGGCGGGGGACAGCATGGCGGGGGTCTATGACCCTTATGTCCCCTTCGGAGCCCTGCGCGCGGACATGCGCCGCCCGTACTATCTGGTCGCGCGCATCGACGGCGTGGACGCGGCGGCGGCCCTGGCCCTGGTGGAGCGGGCGGGCCTGGCGATGACCCTGGCCGCGTCGGGCGCCCTGTCCGGCACCGTCTACGTGGACGCCGAGTACGGGCTCACCCCGCCCGCCAGCGACGCCTTCGGCTCCTATGAGAGCGGCGACTGGAACATGTGGGGGGTGAAGTCCATCTTCGAGGCCGACGGTCGCTATCCCGTGGTCTTCGACGGCGACGACGCCGAGTTCGGCACCAGCCCGGCGCAGCTCCTCTGCGAGGACGCCCTCTACTACGCGGGCTGGTACGCCTGGTACAACTACAACGACGCCTTCGTCTGGACGGATGGCGCCATCGGCGGCCACCTGGACTCCTGCTCTGCTTGTAGTCTGCGCGACGGGCTGACCTGGTCCTCGGGGGCGCTGGAGCGGGGCATCAGCGCGACCTTCGGCGCGGTGAGCGAGCCCTACGTGGCGGGCATGCCCGAGTACGACCAGCTCTTCCTGTACCTGTTGCAGGGCGCGAGCTTCGGCGAGGCCGCCTACGAGTCCACCCAGATCGCCCGCTGGATGATGGTCTTCGTCGGCGACCCCCTCTACCGCCCCTATCCGGTGTATTGAATCTGAACCCATGCGCGGACCACCGCTCGCCCCGATCCTCTGCGTCCTCCTGTCGGGGCTGGCCCTCGGCTGCCCGAAAGCTCCGGAGGAGGTCACGGCGCCGGAGGCCAGGCCGCTCGCCCGAGAGGTGGTGGTCTGGAGCCGCGACCTCGGCGTCGCCATCCGTGGCGGCCCGCTGCTGGTGGACGGCGTGCTCTACCTGGGCGACGACGCCGGGACGGTGAGCGCCATCGAGGCGCGGAGCGGACGGGAGATCTTCACCGCGCCGCTGCGCCCCGACGCCTTCCTGCCCATCCTCGCGCGACCGGCGGCGGGCGGCGGGAGCCTCTTCGTGGCGGACAGCGGCGGGCGGGTCGCGGCGCTGGATCCGGCCACCGGGGCGCCACGATGGACGGTGGACATGAAGGGCGCGCCGCGGGCTCCGCTGGTCACCGATGGGCGCACGCTCTGGGTGGCGAGCGCCGAGCTCGGCATCCTCGCGCTGGACGCCGCCACGGGCGAGGAGCGCTGGCGCCGGGTGGCGCAGCAGCGGTGGACCTCGCTGACCCTGCTCGGCACCGACCAGCTCTGCGCGCGCGGCTTCACCGACCCCGACGAGAACGGCCTGATCCTCTGCCTGGACCGCGAGCGGGGGTGGGAGCGCTGGCGGCAACACTACGGCCGCGTGGACGGCACCGCGCTGATCCCGCTCGACGAAGGCCGGCTCCTGGCCAGCCGACAGTCGGGGTCCGTCGAGATCTACGGGGATGGTGGGCGGATCGGTCCGGAGCGGCGCACGGCTGAAGGCCCGCATTCGGAGCCCCTTCTGACGGAGGACGCGCTGTGGCTGGGCGTGGCCGACGGCACCCTCCGGCGCTTCGGCCTGACCGACCTGAGCCCAGGCCCCGTCATCCAGACGACCGGCATCACGCGGGCGGCGCCTGCGCGCGTCTGCCAGGAGATCATCGCCATCGACGTCTTCGGCGGCTTGAGCAGCTACGACGCCGACCAGGGCCGTCCGCTCTGGCGGCGCGCCGAGACGCTGTCAGAGGAGCACGGGGAGACGGGAGCGGTGAGCGTGCTCGAGGCCGACGGCCTGGTCATCGCGGTGGTGGGCTCTCGGATCCTGGGGATCTCGCCGCCCTCCTGCCCGAGCGGCGTCCTGGTGCCGAGCCCCTGAGGCGGGGCCAGAGACGGCACACCCCCCAGGGCCGGAGGGCGGTGGGGGGCGTGGCGAAGGAAGGGGATGGAGCGGGCGACGGGATTCGAACCCGCGACAACCGGCTTGGAAGGCCGATACTCTACCAGCTGAGTTACACCCGCACACGGGCTCGCGCGGACGCGCTGACCCGAAGCACCCTGTTAACCGCTCCTACCGCCTCCAGTCCAGGCGATCAGAACGCCGCCGCGACGCGAACGCCGACGAGATCGACCTTGGCCTTGTAGAGCCCGTTCGTGTTCGCCTTGTAGGGCAGGGCCGGGCTGAAGTACTCGTCCACGTAGTCGCTCGAGCCCTCCTCGGCGTCCCAGGCGGAATTCGTGATCAGGCGCTCGAAGGGAAAGTACTTCGCGTAGGAGAGCCCCACCGTCACCGGCCCCAGGGTCGCGCGGGCCGCGAGGTAGCCGCCCACGCTCTGGTAGTCGATGTTCGTCGCGCTGACCGCGTAGTCAGGGACCGCGTTCTCGTTGTAGGAGACGCGCGTGCCCAGCCAGATGCGCTCGCTGGCCTGCCAGCTGGCGTTGGCGTGCAGGTTGGTGGAGTTGTTCAGCCGCCGCGGGGAGTACTGGACGTCCTTGATCTCGCCGGCGGAGGTCGTCAGCGGGTTGCCCTCCGCGTCGGTGACGCCGATGACGTTGTCGCCCTCATGGTCGCCACAGCAGGCGTTCCACAGCTGCAGCTCGAAGCCCGCGCCGACCGTGACGTCCTCGCTGACCTGACTGTTCACGAAGGCTTGAACCACAGGAGGCAGCGGCGCGGAGATGGTCAGCTTCGCGTCCTGCTCGCCGCCGCCGAGCAGCTCGGGGATGAGCACCGAGCCCTCCCCTTCGGCCGAGAACGTGCCGTTGTTCGTGTACGAGAGCCCGACCTGCGCCTGCTTCACCGCGTCGAAGTAGACGCCCGCGCCCCAGCCGATGTGGGCGCCGGAGAGCTCCCCCTGAAGCACCGTGTCGGTGCTGTAGGGGCCGAACGCCTCCATGTAGCCCTCGGTGTGCAGCGGGTCGCTGGCCTGGATGGCCTCGAAGGTGTCGAGGATGTACTTGAAGCTGCCGCCGATGTGGACGCCGTCCGCGACCGTGAGCCCCACCGCCGGGGTCATGTGCAGCGTGATGATCTTGGTCATGACGCCGGCGTAACGTTGGTGGCTCTCGTAAGGAGGCTCCTCGTCCGGCTCACCCGCCAGGTAGTTTCCGCCGCCGATGAAGGCGTCGGTGACGCCGAAGCCGACGGTCAGGCGATCGGGGAGCACCTGCCAGGTGGCGCCGATCAGGGCCACGGGGACCTGAACCCGCGCCTTGGCGAGGTTGTACTCCTCGCCGGTGTTGGGGTCGATCCCGCCGTTGCGATCGGCGCGGACATCGACCCGGATGAAGGCGACCTGCGCGTCGGCGAGCACCTGCACACCGGGCGCCGCCGCGATCGCCGCCGGGTTGTAGTGGATGGCCGCCGGGTTGGGCGTCGCGGCGCTGGCGTCGGGGCCGCCGAGCACCCCTGGCGCGGCGATGGAGCCCGCGAGCGCGGGGCCGGTGAGCACGGTGAGCAGCGCGAGCATGGCGTCTCCTGGCTTCGTACGGGATGGATCCGAGCGGCGAGGCGTCGCCCCGGTGGAGGCCACCTGTAACCGGCGGCCTTTGGCCTGTCATTGGCTTCCATTGCCAATCTCTGGCGTGGGCCACAGCCCAAACCGAGACAGGTTAGGGGAACGGGCTTCCCAGGCAGGGAGCAGGAGACGCCATGACCTTTCGAAACACGACGATTCTGACCATTCTCACCTGCGTCGGCCTCAGCGGCTGCGCGGACAAAGACGGCGACACCGGCGCCAACGAGACCGGCGAGACCGGCGAGACGGGGACCGGCAGCGGAGGCATCACCCTCTCGGGCACCGCCACCAACCTGCTGACCGGCGCGCCGGCAGCGGAGGGCCTCTGTGTCCACGTCGCCGATCCCACGGCGGCCGTCGGCGGCGGCGAGCTCGAGATCCTCGCCTCCTCGACCATCGGCGCCGACGGCGCCTACAGCGTCGCGGGGGTGGACAACACCATCTACATCGGCCTGCTCGTCCTGGTGGAGGACTGTGAGGGCTCCGGCACCACCGTCATGCCCACCGCCACGGGCGTCAAGCGAGAGGAGTACTACGACCTCGCCGACGGCGCGACGTTGTCCGACTTCGCGATCTACTCCATCGACGGCGACAGCCAGGCGGGCTTCCAAACAGGGCTGGAGGGCGCGGGCTACGCGGCCGATCCGGATGACCGCTTCACGGGCGACCTCGGCGCCGACGGGACGCTGATCGGCTTCGTGCTGGACAGCGCTGGCGACGGCGTCGAAGGCGCCAGCGTCTCGACGCCGGACGGCTACCCTGCCTACTACATGGCGGCGGACGGCAGCTTCAACACCACCGGCACCGCGACGGCGGCGCGCGGGATGTTCCTCGTCCCGGCCGCGCCGATCGCGACCTATGGCGTGACGGCGGACGGCTACACCTTCGAGAGCGAGCTGGTCGGCAGCCAGGCAGGGTACGCGGTGCTGATCCGCTTCATCGGCACGGCGGGCTGAGCCGGCGGGACGGCGGGGCCTCGGCGTTCTTCACGAGCACCCGCGCGATCCGTCCCGACGTTTCCGCCTTG
>CAZKWG010000128.1:0-13731 GCA_964556105.1 uncultured Enterobacterales bacterium
TGGGCAGATCCGCCGGCGAGCAACTGTTCACGGCGGTCTGCAGGCTGGTGAAGTCGGCCAGACCCGGCGTCGCGTGTACGGTGCACTGTGCATAAGCCGGCCCGGAGAGCGCGGTCACACCCATGACGATCAGGAAGCGCATCGTGAGCCCCTCGTGTTATGTTCTGTTTTTGTTGATCACACCACCAAGGTGCCACTGATCCCCGCTCGTGACCGTCTCGACATGGTCTCAGAATTGTATCAGCGGGCTCGACGGCGCCCCCGCGGGAAGGGTAGGCTCAGCCCTCGGGTTCGATCCTGTGGGAGCGCAGCCCGCGCCCCTGAGCTCGTCCTGCTCTGACCCTCGGGAGTCCCCCTGATCCTCACCCTGCTACTGCTCCTCGGCTGCGCGCGCGAGCCGGAGGAGGGATCGCGCTGCTTCGTCGGCTGGCGCGGCGCGAGCTGCGAGAAGAACACGACGACCCTGAGCTTCGACGGGCGCAACCGACAGGTGCACTGGCAGGTTCCGACGGGAGAGGCCCCGGACGAGGGCTGGCCGGCGGTGATCGCCTTTCAAGGTGCGCTCTACCCGGCCTCGTTGTCCTGGTGGGGGCGCAAGGCCGAGCCCAACGGCGGCTGGAATCAGGTGCTGCTCACCGCGGACCTGCTGGACGCGGGCTACGCCGTGCTCACGCCCGAGGCGCCCGGCCAGGGCTTCACCTGCTGGAACACCAACGTCCCGGGCTACAAGAACGACTGGGAGGGCTCGCCGGACGACGAGATGATGCTCACCCTGCTGGAAGGCATGGCCGCCGGGGACTTCGGCCCCCTCGACCTGGACGCCCTCTACGCCACCGGCATCTCCAGCGGCGGCTACATGACCAGCCGCATGGCGGTGGACTACCCCGGCACCTTCCGCGCCCTGGCCATCCACTCCGCCTCCTACGCCACCTGCGCCGGCCTGCTCTGCGCCGTCCCGGACGAGCTGCCCGAGGATCACCCGCCGACCCTCTTCCTGCATGGCGCGCTCGACGCCACCGTCCCGCTCTGGACGATGACCGACTACCGCGACGCGCTCGACGAGGACGGCGTCGAGGTGGAGAGCGTCGTGCAGATCCTCGCCGGCCACGCCTGGCTGGACGACGCGCCCGCCGAGATTCTGGGGTGGTTTGACGCCCACTGATCCGTGCGCAGAGATCTCCCCTGCATCGATCCGAAGGGGCGCGCGTCTGTCTGGATGTGAACCCCAGCGCGCCGCTGGTCCACCTGGAGCCTACCATGCAGACCCCCGAGATCTCTTCCGATGCCGCCATCCACGACGCCGTCCGCGCCCGCTACGGCGAGATCGCCCGCACCAGCAGCAGCTGCTGCGCGCCCTCCTGCTGCGCCCCGTCGGCCACGCCGAGCCGGCCCGACGCCGCGCTGATCGGCTACAGCGCCGCGGAGCAGGCCGCCGTGCCCGACGGCGCGGATCTCGGCCTGGGCTGCGGCAACCCGCAGGCCATCGCCGCCCTCTCGCCCGGGGAGATCGTCCTGGACCTGGGCAGCGGCGCCGGCTTCGACAGCTTCCTCGCCGCGCAGGCGGTCGGGCCCACGGGCCAGGTCATCGGCGTGGACATGACGCCGGACATGCTGGCCCGCGCCCGCCAGAACGCCGCGCGCGGCGGCTTCGTCAACGTCACGTTTCGGGAGGGCCAGATCGAGGCCCTGCCCGTGGACGACCAGTCTGTGGATGTCATCATCTCCAACTGCGTGGTCAACCTCTCGCCGGACAAGCCCGCCGTCTACCGCGAGGCCTTCCGCGTCCTGAAGCCCGGCGGGCGGGTCGCCATCGCCGACGTGCTGGCCCGCGCCCCGCTCACCGAGCAGGAGCGGGCGGACATGGCGCTCTATGTCGGCTGCGTCGCCGGGGCCGCCACGGTGGACGAGGTGCGCGGCTGGCTGCTGGAGGCGGGCTTCACGGACGTGGAGATCCGCGAGAAGTCCGGCTCGCAGGCGCTGATCGACGCCTGGGCTCCCGGCGAGTCCGCCGCCGCCAAGGTCGTCTCCGCCTCCGTCCAGGCGCGCCGCCCGTGAGCGCCCCGGCCCCCTGCACCCCGCCGGGCGCGCGCGCCGCGGACACCCTGGCCAGCGAGGCCCTGCTCCGCCGCTTTCAGGGCGAGCTGCGCGGCTTCATCGCCCGGCGGGTGCCGGGGCCGGACGCGGACGACGTGCTCCAGGAGACGCTGCTGCGCCTGCACCTGGGGGTGGGCGCCCTGCGCGACGCCGAGCGCCTGCTCCCCTGGGTCTACCGCGTCGCGCGCAGCGCCGTCGTCGATCACCAGCGTCGTCAGCGCGCTCGCCCACGCCTCGTAGAGGCTGTCGATAGTGATATCGAAAGTGAGTCCGACCTGCTCCCCGACGAGCCCTCCGCCGAGATCCGCGCCCGGCTCGCCCGCTGCGTCGAGCCCTTCCTGGAGGATCTCAGCCCCGAGCAGGCCGAGGCCCTGCGCCTCACCGACCTCGGCGAGCTGAGCCAGGCGGAGGTCGCGCGTCGGCTTGGCCTGCCCCTGCCCACCGTGCGGGCGCGGGTGCAGCGCGGACGCAAGCACCTGCGGGCGCGCTTCGAGCGCTGCTGCGCCTTCGCCGTGGACGGGCGCGGCGCGGTGATCGAGGCGACGCCGCGCTGCGGGTGCCAGGACTGAGGTCGGCCTACTCGCCAGCCTCCTCCGCCTCCTCCAGCTCCTCCGCCACCGGGTCCGACGCCTTCGCCGCCGCCCGGAGCTTGTCCAGCAGGCGGCTCTGCGCGGCGCGGACCTGGGCGCTCGTCGCGTCGGCGCCTGTGGAGCGCGCCTCGCGGGCGCAGGTGCGGATCGCCTGGCGATCGCCCGCCGGGTAGAGCTCGAGGAAGCTCTGGATGGTCGCGTCGTCGCCGTCCAGGATGCGCGCGCGCCAGAGGTTCAGGCGCCGCTCCAGGACGGCGGAGGCCGTGTCGCCGGCCAGCGCGGCCTCCAGGCGGGCGGGGTCCACCTCGCTGAGCAGCAGCTTGGCCCGCATGAGCACGCGGCGGCGGTCGGGGCGCTGGTCGGCGCCGGCCAGCAGATCCATCTGGGCTTGTAGTTCGTCGTCCATGGGCAGCTTGCGCCGCTCGCCCTGGGTCAGGCGGGAGATGCGGTTGGCCAGCGCCTTGAGCGCCATCATCTTCGCCCGGTGCTCGCCCCGGATGGGGCGGTCCTCGTTGCCCTCGTCGGCGCCCTCGTCGTCCTCGTCATCGTCGTCGCGGCGGCGGCTGATGCGCTCGGGCGGGACGAAGGGCGGCGGCTCGGGCGCGCGGTACTTTCTGGCCATGGGACGGCTTCCTGCGGCGGGTCGGATGAGTTCCTGGTGGGCTCCCTATCCGCTCCGCCCGCGCCGCGCGCCGCTACAGATCTCCGCGGGTCACATCGTCGTGGAGCAGCTCCACGGTGGCGTCGCCGAAGATGCGCAGGGCGTAGGCGCCGAACTCCGGATCGGCGCAGTCTCCGTCCATCTCCTCGCTCTCGCCGGTGCCCGCCTTGATCGCGACCTGCCAGGTCCCCGGGCGCAGCCAGCCCCGGGCGCAACCGAAGTCCTCGGGCGCGTAGGTGCAGCTCCACTCATCGTCGCCCCGGATCTCCAGCGTGGACCAGTCGGCCCCGTCGGCCTTCACCATGAGGACGCTCTCGAACAGGGTGTCCTCCGCGAGGGTGTCGGTCTCGACGCGGGCGACGGCGCCGGTCACCTCCACCTGCCAGATGTCCAGGACCTCGGCTTCTTCCTCCGCGGCGGGCGTGCAGGGCGAGAGGGCGCCGGTCACCTCCGACACCGCGCAGATCGGGTCGTCCGAGCAGACGTCGTCCATGCAGTCCGCGATGAGGTCCAGATCGTTGTCGAAGCCGTCGTCGCACACCTCGGCGTCGGAGTCCAGGCTGCCGCCGATCGGCAGCACCATGCGATCCATGACCATCTCAATCCAAGGGTCTTCAAAGAGGTTGTTCACGCCGGTCTGCGCGAGGCGGACCTTCGGGTCCAGCAGGTAGATGTTCGGGAAGAAGTCCGCGACGGGCATCCGATCCACGTCCTCTTCGTTGACCCACAGGACCGGGCCCGTGCTGCCGTGCTCCTCGGTCCAGCGCGCCACGGCGGCCGCGTCCCCCGGAGCGAAATCGTTGTCCTCGTGCATGACCGTCAGCACGATGGCGTCCTCGCCATAGGTCGCGTTGTACGCCTCGAGATAGGGGGCGAAGGTGCTGCACGGGCCGCACCACTCCGCGACCCAGTCGATGTAGATGATCTTGCCATAGAACTGGTACAACCACACCTCATCGCCGTTCTGGTCGGTGAAGCGAAGGTTGGGGGGCATTGTGCCCTGCGCCCAGGTCGCGCCCTCCGGCTCCTCGGGCACGAGGGAGGCGTCGGGGGCGTGGTACCAGGCGTTGTCCGGCCCGTAAGGCACGGTGGCGGCGCTGGTGTCTTCGCCGGAGTCATCCGCCGTGTCGGTGTCGGCGCCCGTGTCGGCGCCGGGCTTGGCGCTGTCGGAACAGGCGGCCAGCGTGAGGAGCGAGAGAAGCGTCGTCGCGGTTCGAAGCATGGTGTCTCCTCCGATGTCGTGGCCGATGTCGTGGCCGATGTCGTGGGGATCGAGGCTCTACCCCATTCAACCTAAGGTGCGCGCGCGCGCGGCTCCTCCCGTCTCGAATTTTCTCGGTCCCCCATTCGAAGTTCCTCGATCGTCGTGCGGGCCCGAGGACCGTCTCAGCGGTCCGCGCGCGCTTCACTCCTCCTCCGGGCAGAAGCCGCGCTCCTGCGGGGTGGCCAGGACCATGCGCAGGTCCTGGTCGGGGTCCTTGCCCCACTTGTAGGTGTGGGCGTCCAGCGAGGTGGGGCCGCCCCAGTCCAGCGGGATGTCCTCGGTGCGGATGTGGTCGGGCACGAACTGGTGGGGCCAGGTGCAGTCGTCCCAGTCCGGGTTCGCGAGATCGGCGGTGCCGGCGAGGTGCGGGGTGAAGCCGCCGGGGACGAGCGGGTCGGGTAGCCCGGTGGAGCCCAGCGTCATCATCGGCTGAGCCTGGATGAGCGTGGCCGCGCGGTTGAACCAGAAGGTGTGGTTGTCGATGTACCAGCCGACCTCGGGCTCGCCGTTCTTCGTGCAGGTCCAGGAGCCGTCGTCGTGCGGCCCCACCCAGGTCTCGCAGCGGCTGTGGTTCATGTTGTTGATCGGCACGCCGTCGCGCGTGGTGGCCATCTTGGTGACGACCCCGCCCAGCCAGTCGCGGGCGTAGGTGTGGTCCACGTTGGTCGGGTCGGTGCCGTCGGGGCGCAGGGCGATGGGGCTCATCCCCCAGCCGCCATAGCCATAGCCCCAGTCATCGTCGTCCAGGTCGCCGTCCTCGTCGTGGTCGGTCAGGACGGTGGGGGCGGAGATCTGGCCGATCCCGCCGAAGCTGAGCACCATCGCCGCGGTGCGGGTGCCGTCCGTGAACGCGAGGCTGCGGGCGTAGAAGACGCGCTCCGGGTGCGGCGTCTCGTCCGAGCCCGCCTCGCGCAGGTAGTCGATGCGCCCCAGGACGCCGTCGCCATAGCCGTCGGTGATGTCGTCGTAGCCGTCGCCGTCCGCCACACAGACGCGCTCGACCTCGCCCGAGTCCTCGCCGCGCAGGCCGAAGCAGAGCCAGGGCCAGTCGGTCTGGTTCCAGCTCTCCGGGATCGTGCCGTCGTCCGCGATGGAGCGCGCCGCCATGTACAGCTTCATCGTCACGTCGGGCGCGCATGCCAGCACGGTGGCCTGCGCCCAGGCGTACCACTCGCCCTGGTAGCGGTAGACCTGCGGCGTCTCCTCCTTGCACTCGCCGCGGTCCAGGCAGCCCTCCACCGTGTCCTCCGCGACGCAGGCCCGGCAGGCGCCATCGGCCGGAAAGAAGCCCTGCCCCTCCTCTTCCGAGCACTCCCCCGCGGCCACCGCGGCGTCCGGGTCACCGCCGGCCGCGTCCACGCCCAGCGCGCAGCGCTCCGAGAGGGACATGAACATCGCGGCGGGCGGCTCGGTGAGCTGCAGGAGCCCGAAGAGCCGCAGGCTGGCCTCCCAGTCCAGGCCGTCCTCCTCGAATTCGTAGAGGGCGTGAGGATCCTCGCACAGGCCGGTCTCGCCGCCGAAGTCCCCGGTCCCGAACAGCTCCGTGAGCGTGAACGTGCCGGCGCCGTGCGCCAGGACGTCCTCGGGCGCCTCGTCCTCGAGGGCGGCGACCAGCTCGGCGCCATACGCCTCGTCCAGGGTGACGCCGCTCAGGCTCGCGCCCAGCGCGCTGAGCAGATCCACCTCTGGTGTGGGTGGAGGGGGGCCGAGCGGGGCGTGGGCCCAGGCGGCGGGGAGCGGCTCGGAGCGACCGGCGCGCAGCGCAGAGGCGGCGTCGAAAGGGCGAGGCCCGCCGCCGAGCGGGGCCTGGGCGACGGGTGGAGCGCAGGCGCAGAGGCCGGCCCCGAGCAGGGCGAGGAGGGGTCTCACTCCACCTCTGGTGGACAAAAGCCACGCTCCTGGGTGGTGGCCAGGACCATGCGGATGTCCTGGTCCGGGTCCTTGCCGAACTTGTAGGTGTCGGCGTCCAGCGAGGCCTGGCCAGTCCAGGTGGAGGGGGCGTCCTCGCTCCTGATGTGGTCGGGGACGAGCCGGTGGGGCCAGGTGCAGTCATCCCAGTCGGGGTTGGCCAGCGCGTCCGTGCCCGCCATGTGCGGCGTGAAGCCGCCGGGCATGAGCGGGTCGGGCAGCCCGGTGGAGCCCAGCGTGATCAGCGGTCGGACGTCGATCATCGTCTGCGCCCGGTTGTACCAGAAGATGGCGTTGTCCATGAAATAGCCCAGCTTCGGGCCGCCGTTCTCGATGCAGGTCCAGGAGCCGTCGTCGTGGGGGCCGGCCCAGCTCAGGCAGCGGCTGTAGGTCATGTCGTTGATGGGCACGCCGTCGCGGGTGGTGGCCATCTTGGTGACGACGCCGGCGATCCAGTCGCGGGCGTAGGTGTCGTTGACGTCGTTCGGGTCCGTGCCGTCGGGGCGCAGCTCCAAGGGTCCCCAGCCCCAGCCGCCGTAGCCGTAGCCCCAGTCGTCGTCGTCGATGTCGCCGTCGCCGTCTGCGTCCAGCTGGATGAGGGGGGCGGAGATCTGGCCGGTGCCGCCGAAGCTCAGGATCATCTGCTCGGTCATGGTGCCGTCGGCGAATTTCAACCTGCGGTTGTAGGTGACGCGCTGGCTGTGGGGGGTGCCGTCCGAGCCCTCCTCGCGCAGATACTCGATGCGCCCCAGCACGCCGTCGCCGTAGCCGTCGGTGATGTCGTCGTAGCCGTCGCTGTCGCCGACGAAGCTCAGGCCGACCTCGCCCGAGTCCTCGTCGCGCACGGCGAAGCAGACCCGCGGCCAGTCGGTCTGGTTCCAGGCCGGCGGGATGGTGCCGTCATCCTCGATGTCGCGGGCGCCCATGTACAGCTTGATCGGCAGGTCCGGCGCGCAGGCCAGCGCCGTCGCCTCGGCCCACTCGTACCACTCGCCGCCCTGCTCGTAGACCTGCGGGGTCTCCTCTCGGCACTCGCCCAGGTCCAGGCAGTCCTCCACCGAGGCGTCGGCCACGCATTCGCGGCAGGCGCTCTCGGGGGCGAAGAAGCCCTGCGCCTCCTCGGCGGTGCAGGCCCCCGCGGCGACGGCGGCGTCGACGTCTCCCTCCGCCTCGGTGACGGCGGCGGCGCAGCCCTCGGAGAGCTCCATGAACATGGCGGTCAGCGGGGTGGTGAGCTGCAGCAGGCCGAACAGGCGCAGGCTGAGCTCCCACGCCTGACCGTCCTCCTCGAAGGTGAACAGGGCGTGCGGCTCCTCACACAGCCCCTCTCCCATCAGCTCGGTGACGGTGAACGTCCCGGCGCCGTAGGCCTCGACGTCCTCGGGCGGCTCGTCCTCGAGCGCCTCGACGATCGCCGCCCCGTAGCGGTCGTCCAGGATCCCCCCCGTCAGCTCGCCGCCCAGCGCGCTGAGCAGATCGGCCTCGGGGGCGGGCGGGGGCGGGGGGCCGGGGGGGGCGCGGCGGAAGGCCTCAGGCATGGGCGCCCGCTCAGCGCTCAGCAGCGCGCGCGCGGCGTCGAAGGGGCTGGGTCCGGGCCCGATCGGGGCCTGGGCGACGGGCGGTGTGCATCCCATGAGGGCGAGGCCGAGGGTCAGCGGGGCGCAGCGCGGCATCGGGGCTCCAGCGGAGGCCACCAGCGTAGCACCAGACGTTGACGACGCGGGCATGTCGCGCGATCCTGTAGCTCCTTCATGGAGCCGCGCATGCTTCGCCCCTCGCTCACCGGTCTGCTGCTGCTCGGCCTGCTGGGCTGCACCGACGACGCCAAGGACAAGACGCCGTCCACGGGTGAGGGCGAAGGCGAGGGTGAAGGCGAGGTGACGCCGGAGCCGGTCTGCGCGCGGGCCTCGGGCGCGGGCGAGGTCGGGGTGGCCGACGCCAACCACGACGGGCGGGTGGACGTCTCCGACGGCGTCTTCACCCTGCGCTACCTGATGAGCGGCGGGCCGGCGCCCGCCTGCCTGGAGGCGCAGGACCTGCTGCGCGACGATCTGGTCGATATCGGCGACGCGCTGGCGGTCTTCTACTACCTGTACACGGGCCAGGTGGTGCTGCCGGACGGCGACCGCATCGACTGTGAGGCGCCCACCGCCATCGCAGACGCGCCCTGCGGCGTGCTGGAGATGTCGCTGGACGCGCCCGCGACCGTGAGCGGCGCGGCCGGCGCGACGGTGAGCGCGGAGGTGGGCGTGATGCTGCGCTCGCCCGATCTGGACGTGCAGGCCTGGAGCTTCGGGGTGAAGGCCGAGGGGTGCACGATCACGGGCTCCCGCGAGGAGGGCACGGCGATCGCCGACGTCCGCCTGGACCCGGAGGGGCGGCGGGACGTCGGCTTCACGCGCAGCGACGTCGTCACGGGCGGGCTCACCCACGGGGCCGTGCTGTCCTGGAAGACCGATGTCGTGCTGGCCGCGCAGGACGAGCGTTGGCGGCTGCTCACCCTGGACCTCAGCGCGACGGCGCCGGCTTCGGGTTGCGCGACGTGCACGCTGGCCCTGACCGGCGAGCTGGCGGGCGCGGGCCCGGAGGTCGAGCTGGTCGTGAGCTCGGGTGGA
This sequence comes from uncultured Enterobacterales bacterium, assembly GCA_964556105.1. Taxonomy (GTDB): domain Bacteria; phylum Myxococcota_A; class UBA796; order UBA796; family CAZKWG01; genus CAZKWG01. Next base: position 9,133 of record CAZKWG010000128.1, read on the forward strand.
CGCAGCTACACGCCGGACAGGGTGGGGGCGAGCGTCGAGGTGTGTGCGGAGTAGGCTAGTGAAGATAGTTTGATATTAAAGTAAGTGGGGCAGCCTGTCGCGGCGCCCCCTCAGAACCCAGGTACCAGCACCACCTTCCCCGCCCGGTCCGCCGTCCCGTCCGCCAGCGGCGCGCCCAGCACCAGATCGGCGCGCCCGTCCCCGTCGCTGTCGCCCACCATCGTCATGGCCTGGCCGAGCCGGTCTCCCGCGGCCTCCCCGAGGACGCGCGCGTCGCTCCAGCTCAGGCGGTGCTCGCCCGAGAGCGCGCCGTGGACCAGCCAGGCGGCGCCGGCCTGCTCGCCCGCCGCGGGGTCGTAGGGAGCGCCGATCCAGAGGTCGGTCTCGCCGTCGCCGTTCGCGTCGCCCGCGGCCAGCGCCCAGCCCACCCGCGCGTCGGCGGTCGGGCCGATCACGGTGGCCTCCGCGCTTCGCTCCAGCGCGCCGGAGCGCAGCGGGCCGTGGATCACATAGACCGCGCCGGCGCCCTCGACCTCGCCGTCGTCGAAGGGCACGCCGACGACGAGGTCCATGTTCCCGTCTCCGTCCAGGTCTCCGGGCGCCAGCAGCGCGTGGCCGGCGCGCGCGCCCGAGCTGGGCCCGCCGAGGATGGCGTCGGCGTCGGCGAGCGCCAGGCTGCCCGAGACCGGACCCAGCGCGACATAGACGCGCCCCGCGTTCTCGTGGTCGTCATAGACCGCCCGCGAGGCGCCGATGACCAGGTCGTCCAGCCCGTCGGCGTCCAGGTCCACATCGCAGGCGAGCGCCTCGCCGGCCTCGTCCTCGGCCGCCTCGCCGAGCAGGGTGGCGTCGGCGTCCGCGCTGGTGAGCGCGCCGCTGGGCGTACCGAGGAAGAGCAGGACGGCGCCCGCGTCCTCGTCGCTGGTGTCGTCGCCGATCACCCCGACGGCCAGCGCGCCCGTCCCGGCGCCGTCCACGTCGGCGCCCAGGGCGATCGCGTCGCCGAGCTCGAGCCCTGCGGAGGCCCCCGTCAGCCAGGCGTCGGCGGTCTCCAGCGAACCGCCCTCGCCGCCGCCCAGGACCAGCCAGGCCGCGCCGGCCATCTCCCCGCCCCGCTCGCTGCCCGGGCCGCCGATGGCCAGATCGGGCAGGCCGTCGCCGTCTACGTCCACGCCGCCCGCGAGCGCGCCGCCCGCGGCGTCCCGGGAGAGGCCGCTCCAGCTCAGGTCGGCCTCGTCCGGGGTCAGGTCCTCGGCGAAGGGCGCGAACAGGGCGTAGACCTCGCCCCGACCACCGGAGCCTGCGCCGTTGGCGCCGACGAGCAGATCGCCGAGCCCGTCTCCGTTCAGATCGCCGGCCTGGGCGAGGGCGAAGCCGGCGAAGTCCGTGGTCGAGGCGCCCTGCAGCAGGACCTGCGTCGTGCAGACATCCGCCGTCCCGTCGCAGTCCTCGTCCAGCCCGCTGCCGCAGACGTCCGGGCTGTCGGGCGAGATGAGGGCGTCGCTGTCGTCACAGTCGGTGGACTCCCAGGCGTAGCCCTCCGGTGGCGTGCAGGCTGCGCGGGTGTAGGGAGAGCTCGGGTCGCCGAAGCCATCGCCGTCCAGGTCCGGGTGCCAGGCGCTGAGGTCGATCGGGTCGTCGTCGGTCTCCCCGTCGCAGTCATTGTCGATGCCGTCGCAGATCTCGGCGGCCTCGGGCGAGATGGCGGCGTCCTCGTCGTCGCAGTCATCGTTCGAGCTGACGTGGCCTTCGGGCGCCTCGCAGCTCGCCTCCCAGTCCGCGACGTCCCCGTAGCCGTCCCCGTCCAGGTCGGCATACCAGCGGTCGCGGTCGGTCGCGTCGCTGTCTACGACGCCATCGCAGTCGTTGTCGATCCCGTCGCAGCGCTCGCTGGCGTTGGCGTAGATCTCCGGGTCGCTGTCGTCGCAGTCGCCGCTGGTGCGGGCGTAGCCCTCGGGGGCCTCGCAGGCCACCCAGGGCTCGACCTCGGCCCCCTGGCCGTCCCCGTCCTCGTCAGGATACCAGTCGTCTGCGTTGGATGCTGTGTTCTCGTCGATCTCTCCGTCGCAGTCGTTGTCCTTCCCGTCACAACGTTCACCGGCCGCGGGTGAGACGTCGTCTTCGCCATCGTCACAGTCGCCGCCCGTGCCCACCTCGCCATCGACCGGGAGGCAGGCCATGCGGGCGTAGGCGGCGTCCCCGTAGCCGTCCTCGTCCCAGTCTACGTACCAGGGTGAGCCGTCCACCGGGTCTTCATCGATCTCGGTGTCGCAGTCATTGTCCACGCCGTCGCAGCGCTCGTCCAGATCCGGAGAGACGCGCGCGTCCGCGTCGTCGCAGTCGTAGGGCAGCGAGACGCCGTCCCCGTCGGCGTCGTCTCGCTCGGACGTGGGCTTGGAGGTGGGCGCCTCGCAGGCGAGGAGCAGCGGGAGCAGCGCGCGCAGGAGGAGAGCGTGCCGCATCAGAAACCCCCGCGTAGCAAGGTGATCTGGCCGTCGGTGCCGAGTGGTCCGCCCGCGACGATGTCCGCGTAGCCGTCTCCGTCTACGTCGCCCGCGCCGGCCACGGCGCTCCCCAGCGCGACGCCGTTGTCGGTTCCTCGCAGGAAGGCGCAGGCGTCGGCGTGGGCGAGGCTGCCCGACTGGGCGCCACAGTAGACCCAGACCTCGCCCTCGCCTGCGCTCGAGCCGGCGGCGCCGGGCGCGCCGATCGCCAGATCGTCCACGTCGTCCCCGTCCACATCGCCCACGAAGGCGAGGGCGGCGCCGAGCCGGAGCCCGGGGGCGTCCCCGAGGAAGCGCGCGTCGTAGGCGTCGGCGTCGACGCGCTCGCGCAGCGGACCCAGGAAGAGCCAGGCGGCGCCCGCGCTCTCCAGGCTGGTCGCGTCTCGGCCGGCCGATCCCAGCAGGAGGTCGTCGTAGCCGTCGCCGTTGACGTCGGCGCCGCCGTCCAGCGCGGCGCCCGTGTAGTCCTTCGTGTTGAGGCCGGTGATGGAGAGGCCGACGTCTTCGATCACGAGGTCGCCTTCGATTGGACCGTACACCACCCAACCCAGCCCTGGACCCGTGGTCGGGCGCGGCTCGCCCAGGAGCAGATCGGCCTGTCCGTCTCCGTCCAGGTCTCCGCTGGTGTCCAGCGCCGTCCCCAGGTAGCCGTACGCGGTGGTCCCCTGAACGGTGGTCGCGAGCGTCGCCTCCCCGTCGGCCAGGGTGTAGGTGTAGACCGCTCCGGCGAGGGCGTCTCTGCCGCTCTCTGCGCCGGGCGCCGACGTCACCAGCTCGTCGGCGCCATCGCCGTCCAGATCCCTCATGTCGAGCGCTGTGCCCAGGTTCGCGAGAGACGCCTCACCGGCCACCGTCACGTCGGCGTCCTCTGCGCTCTGTTCGCCTGTGAGCGGCGCCAGCCAGAGGAGCGCGAAGCCGTTCTTCGACGCGCCGGATCTCGAGCGATCACCGCCGCTCAAGAGGTCATCGTAGCCGTCACCGTTCAGGTCTCCCGCTCCCGCGACGCTGACCCCCAGGCGCTCCAGCCAGGTCCAGCTCAAGCTGCCCGCGCTCGCGTCCAGCCCCTCTGCGGCGGGCGCGCCGGCCATCAGGATCACGTCCCCATCCGAGGTGCTGCTCGAGCCGGGAGCGCCGACCAGCACGTCGTCGAGACCGTCGCCGTTGGTGTCTCCTACTCCGGCCAGCGCGGAGCCGTACCATTGGTAGGTCGAGTCGGCGGAGGTCCAGGTCTGGGCGTCCAGATCGTCCGCGCCGTCGCAGTTCCAGTCTCCGGGATAGCCTGGAGTCGTAGCATCAGGCGACCAGTAGCTTGCGGAGTCGTTACAGTCCTTGCCGCCGAACGTCTCGCTGTCATGCCCGTCCTGGTCGGCGTCGTAGTCGCTGGCGCCGTCGCAGTCGCGGTCGACCCCGTCATACCAGACCTCCGCCTGGTCCGGGTGCGTGTCGCTGTTCCTGTCGTCGCAGTCGTCGCCGCCGTAGAGGGCCTCCACAGCGCCGTCCCCGTCGGCGTCGTAATCGTTGGATCCGTCGCAGTCCTGATCCTCGCCGTCATACCAGGTCTCCGTCGCGCCGGGGTTCTGCGAGGGATCGGCGTCGTCGCAGTCACCGCCCGCCTCGGCGACCTGGCTGTCTCCGGGGCAGGCGAGCACCGTGACGCCGTTCTGGCCATAGCCGTCCTCGTCCTGGTCCGGCCAGAGCGCTTCGGGCGCGCCGACGCTCCGGTCGTCATCGTCGCAGTCATCCCCCTGCGCGGCGTAGCCCTCCTGCGCGTCGCAGGCCGGGATGCTCTCGGCGCTCGCGCCGTCGCCGTCACCGTCCCGATCGCGGTAGATCGTCCCCTGGCCGATGGCGTCATGGTCGGCGTCATCCACCAGGCCGTCGCAGTCTTCATCCAGGTCGTGCTCGTCACAGCGCTCCTGCCCCTCGGGGTTGATGTCCGGGTCGCTGTCGTGACAGTCCTCTCCGTTCTCCACCAGGCCCGCGGAGAGCGCGCAGGTGGTCGTCTCGACGTCCGGGTCGCCGTAGCCGTCGCCGTCGGTGTCGCGCCAGACCTGCAGCCCGTCGGTGGGGGCCTCGTCGACGAGGCCGTCGCAGT
>CAZKWG010000129.1:0-8753 GCA_964556105.1 uncultured Enterobacterales bacterium
TTGGAGTGCTGAAAGGCGTCGAAGACGTCCGCGGTGGCCAGCGCCGCCGGCACCTCCCAGGGCTCGAGCTGCTGCGTGTTGAAGAGCAGGCCGAAGGTCGTGACGGGGATGCAGGCGAGCTGCAGGAAGTCCACGACGTGCATGCGCAGGCCCGTCGTGGCGTCCAGGGTCTCGGCCGAGTGGTGGACCCGATGGAACTGCCAGAGAAAGCCCACGCGGTGGTCGGCGTAGTGCACCCAGTAGCGCGTGAAGTCCATCACCAGGAAGGCGAACAGGAACTGCGCCGGCCCGGCGGGCAGCCAGCTCATGTCGATGAGGCCCACGGCGAACCAGGCGAGGATCTGGTTCAGGAGCGCGAGCTTCAGGGCGAACAGCCCAAGCCCGGTGACCATGTTCGTCACCGTGTCGCGGTTTACCAGGCCCTGGCTCGGGTTCCTGGGTCGCAGGACCCCCGCGACCTGAAAGACGCCCATGGCGACGGCCTTGATCGCCACCCCAACCGGCACGCCCGCGAAGCTCATGCTGCCTCCCTCGAAGGAGCCAGTCTATCCCAGCCGGCGCTCGGCCGGCGACGCTCGCCTTGTCGCAAAACGTCGCCAGCCAGGACTCCGCGCGCTTACTCTTCGGGGGCGACGATCGTGAGCCCCTCGGCCAGCGGCGCCTCGTCGAACTCCACCTCGAGGAAGAGGCAGTAGGGCTCGCCGTCCGCGCAGGCCGAGCAGCTCACGCTCAGCCCGAGGGCGGCGATGAAGCTGCAGACGGCGCCGGGATCGTCGCCGAGCTCGAGCAGCGGGCCCATCTCGCGGGTGTCACCCCAGCCCTGCGCGTGTCCGCCGCCGATGGCCGAGCCGTCCGGGGCGAAGGTGCCCGCCAGCTCGAAGCTCTCGATGGTGATGGTCGCGTCGGCGTAGTCGATGCCGATCGACTCGGTCGAAGCCGAGAAGTACGGGTTGGTCGTGAAGTCCGCGTCCGGGAAGAGCCAGACCTCGGTCCCGACCTGCTTGTAGGTGCCGTCGCTCTTCTTGTAGCCCTGGGCGCCGATCAGGCCGATGACGCTCTCGTCGGCCTTGGTGACCCCGATGAGCAGGGGCTCGGTGAGGTAGGAGGCCAGGAAGACGCCGAGGCCCTCCGGCTGGAGGATCTCCGACTTGCTCAGGTCGAGCACATAGGTGTTGTCCACCAGCGCGTCGGCCGACTCGGCCAGCGGGCTGCCGTAGGCCGAGGTCGTGAACGACACGTCGCCCGCGTAGTCGCAGACCTCGATGTGCAGGGTGTAGGTGGTGTTGCCCTCCAGCGGCTGGACGGGGTTCACCGAGACCTGGAAGTTGCCGTCTCCCCAGGTCTCCGTGGTGGCGACCGGGGCGCCCGACGGATCGTAGAGCACGAGGGTCGCGCCCGCGGCGTCGTCGGAGAAGGTGACCCAGAGCGGATCGCGGTAGTACCAGCCGCTGTCCTCGTCCTCCGGGGTCGTCGCCGTGGCGACGGTCTCGCAGGGCGGCGTGGTGTCCGTCTCGCCGGTCTCGCCGGTCTCGCCGGTCTCGCCGGAGTCAGGCTGGCCGGTGTCGCCCGTGTCCTCCACGGTCCCGGTCTCTCCGCCCTTGTCGTCGTTGCAGGCCGCGAGGGCCCAGAACAGGAACAGCCCGTTACGAAGCATGGTCTCCTCCAATTTCCCGACCTATGGGTCGGGTGAGTCGTGTTCTCTTCAGTCCGCGCCCACTGACGAGCGTAAACCCCTCAGGCACCATCCGACGTCCCGTCCGCGCTGGCCGTGTCCTCGACCGCCGGGTCGGAGATCTCGACCGAGAGCGTGTACCAGTACCAGGGGCTCCCCTTGGAATAGTCTTCGCGAAGCTCGATGATCCAGTCCCCGGCCACGTCCGTGGTGAACTCCAGGATGGGGTCGCGATCGTAGGCGCTCGCCCCCGACGAGGCGGCCTTGCGGTAGGTGCCGTCCGGCTCGTAGGCGATGACGCGCATGTCCGCGGGGCTGCCCTCGGCGTTGGCCACGACGGTGACCTTGACGTAGCGCTCGCGCTCGTCGGGGATGCTGATCTTGAAATTGTCCAGGTCGTCCGTGTAGTCGCTGATGGCGAACATCACGTCGCCCTCCGCGAGCGCGATGGCGGTGGTCTCGTCATCGTTGGGCTCGACCTCGGTGGCGGTCCACTCCACCGGGGGCTTGGTGATGGTGGCCATCATCTCCCAGGTGTAGTCCTCGCCGTAGCCGTAGTAGGTCTCGCCCAGGACCGCGCGGAACTCGGTCGCCTCGGAGATGGGGAAGACGGCGAATGGGTCCACCGTCTCGGCGCCGCCCGTGACGTTGGCGTAGCGGGAGCCGTCGGAGCTGTCGACGATGAGCACGGTGGTGTCGGCCGACGAGCGGATCGAGGACGCCTTGATCTGGAAGCGCACCCAGTCGGGCTGCGTCGTCGTGACCGTGAAGTACTCGTAGTCGAAATTGTACTCGAAGTACCCGCATGCCCACTGGTCGAGGGGCAGCTCCTGCGGCGCGCTGTAGGCGTGGGGCTCGATCTCGGGGACGTCGCAGGGGGGCTCCGGCGTGGTGTCCACCGGCGGGCTGGTGTCGCCGGTCTCCGCCGTCTCCTGGGTGTCGCCCGTCTCGCCGGAGTCGGTGTGGGTGTCCTTGATGTCCGGGCCCGGCAACGTCGGGGTGAAACATGCCTTGCAGCCCGCGTTCACGAGCAGCGGGGAGAGCAGGATCAAGCTCAGGAGTCGTCGCGTTCGCATTCTACCCTCACAGGGTCCGGCCCTTGTGTGGCGCCGGCTGGGCGACGCCATCACGCCGATCATAACTGGGTGTAGCGGCGACCCGCCGCAGGGAATATGTTTGACCTATGCGGCACACACTCCTCACGCTGCCAATCCTCCTGGCCGGATGTACCCCTGAGAACACGATCGGTGCTCTCAAGCCGGACATCGCGGTCTCGCCCCAGACCCTCGACTTCGGCGACGTGATCGTCGAGTACGACAGCGTGCTGCCCATCTCCATCCAGAACACGGGCCGCGCGCCGCTCACCGTGTCCGACGTGAGCTTCGACGGCACGCGCAGCGGCGCGTTCACCATCGGCGACGACACCCTGGAGATCGCGGCCGGCGAGGTCGGCACCGTAGACATCACCTTCGAGCCGCCCACCTTCCTGCCGTATACGGACACCCTCATCGTCCACAGCGACGCGCCCGACGAGGAGGAGGTCGTGGTCCGCCTCTTCGGCGAGGGCGTGGACGGTCCGAAGCCGGACATCGCGCTGAGCGGGCTCAGCTTCGAGTTCGAGGAGACCTACATCAACACGGACGCCTACCAGATCTTCGAGGTGCAGAACACCGGCGAAGGCGATCTGGTGATTGAGTCCGTGGTCTTCGAGGGCAGCGACACCTTCTCCCTGCTCGACGCGCTGGACGGCCAGACGATCACGGGCGGCAGCACCTTCAGCACGGCGCTGGTCTACACGCCCGACGACGAGGAGGGCGAGAGCGCCACGGTGACCATCACCAGCAACGACCCGGACGAGAGCCCGCTGACCGTCACGTTGCTGGGCAACGGCGGCGGCGACTTCGCCTATCCGGTGGCCGACTTCAACTGCCCCACCGACGTGGCCACCCTGGACGACCTGCGCTTCGACGCCGGAGACTCCTACGACCCGAACGGCAACGAGCCGCTGGACTTCTACTGGTCGCTCACCCAGCGCCCCGACGGCAGCGGCTCCGAGCTGGCGGCGGACGGCGACCGCGCCGACATGGTGGTGGACATCGCCGGCTTCTACACGGTGGAGCTGATCGTAGAGAACACGGTCGGCATCTACTCGGAGACGAAGAGCTGCACGTTCGAGGCCATCCCCACCGACATGATTCATGTCGAGCTGGTGTGGAACACGAACGACTCCGACCTCGACCTGCACCTGGTGCGCTCCGACGCGGCGATCTTCGAGATCCCGGGCGACGCCTGCTACTGCAACCAGGAGCCCGACTGGGGCGTCGAGGACGAGCCCACGGACAACCCCAGCCTGGACCTGGACGACCAGTGGGGGATGGGGCCGGAGAACATCAACATCGAGATCCCGGCCGACGACACGTACACGGTCTATGTCCACTACTACTTGAACCACGGCGGCGGCGACACCACCGCGACCGTGCGCACCTACCTCAACGGCGAGCTGACGGACGAGAGCTTTGGGCTGCTGAGCGGCTACGACCTGTGGAAGGTCGGCACCATCTCCTGGCCGGACGCCACGTTCACGCCGCTGTCCGAGGTCGAAGCCTACGAGATCGACGAGCGCTCCTGCACCAGCGCCGAGTGAAGGCCGCGATGAACCCCCTCCTGCTCATCCTCCATCTTACGGGCTGCACCGGGCCTGAGACGACCATCCGGGACCTCGAGCCCGAGCTGGTCGTGCTCCCCGAGGCGCTCGACTTCGGAGAGGTAGTCGCCGGCGAGACCAGCACGCTGGCCCTGACGCTCACCAACGACGGGCGCGACCTGCTGCAGCTCTCCGGCGGCGCGCTGAGCGACGGCACCGCCGGGGTCTTCACGTTCACGCTCGATCCACTGGATCTGGACATCGACGCCGCGACGACGCTCGAGGTCTCCTTCACCCCGACGGCCTTCGCCACCTACGCGGACACCCTCGCCCTCTCCTGGAACCACGACGAGGACTCGCCCACGCTGGTTCCCCTGCTGGGCACGGGCGTGGACATCGACCGCCCGGACATCGAGAGCGATCCGGCGGAGTGCCTGGACTTCGGCCTGGTGGCGCCCGGAGAGACCGCCACGGAGATCCTGCGCATCCGCAATACGGGCGAGGACGACCTGCTCATCGAGGACACGCAGCTCACCGGCTCGGGCGCCTTTACGCTGCAGCCGGATCTGGACGGGCTGACCGTCTCGGCGGGCGGGGTGTCGACGACCATCGTGACCTACGCGCCCACCTCGGGCGACGGCGACAGCGCCACCTACACGATCACCAGCAACGATCCGGACGAGAGCCCGTTTGAGATCTGCCTGATCGGCAACGGCGGCGGGGAGGGCAACTACCCCGTCGCCACCCTCGTCTGCCCCGACGACACCACGCCGATGAGCACGGTGAGCTTCGACGGCTCGGGCTCCAACGACCCCGGCGGCGCCGAGCCGCTCACCTACGCCTGGTCGTTGAGCGGCGCGCCCACGGGCAGCGTCTCGACCCTGGAGTCGGACGGGGGCACGTCGAACGCCCTCTATCTGGACGTGGCGGGCGACTACACCGTCAGCCTGATCGTCACGAACAGCCTGGGCGTGCCCTCGGCGCCCGCCGAGTGCGACGTCGCGGCCATCCCCACCGAGGACATCCGCGTCGAGCTCTCCTGGGACACGGACGAGTCCGACCTCGACCTGCACCTGGCGGACGGCACCGCCGCGCTCTACGACGTGCCCGGCGACCTGAGCTGGTGCAACGAGACGCCGGACTGGGGAGAGGAGGGCCTCAGCGAGGACGACCCCCTCCGTACCCAGGACGACGAGGACGGCTACGGACCGGAGAGCATCGAGATCGTCGAGGCGGCCAACGGCGAGTACCGCGTCCGCGTCCACTACTATGAGGACGAGGGCGGCGGCGCGACGACGGCCACCGTGAAGTTCTACATCTACGGATCGCTCGCCGAGGAGGTCAGCTACACGCTCTCCCGCAACGAGGTCTGGGAGGTGGGCTGGGTGCTCTGGGACCGCGGCTACGTGATCATCGACGAAGAGCCTGCGCCCTTGGACGCCGAGCGGCGCTCCTGCCCAGGCTGAGCGGAACTGAATTTGACTTTCAATTTCAGATCGCGCTAAGGGTAAGGCGGGGGGTCACCATGACGCTCGCTGAGGTCCCGCTTCGTACAGCCGTGGTGTTGACCCGCGTCGGCGGGAACCGAGCGTTCCGGCGGCGCCTGCTGGAGATGGGCCTGGTCCCAGGGACGAGCGTGCAGCTGGTCAACGTCGCGCCCCTGGGCGATCCGCTCGAGCTGCTGGTGCGGGGCGCGCGCCTGTCGATCCGACGCGAGGAGGCGTCGGCGCTCGACGTGCGTCGCGAGGGTGAGGCGCCGTGAGCACCTGCCACGAGACCGTGACCACCGAGAGCCCGCTGGTGGCGAGGACCGATGGTCCGCCCTTGATCGCGGTGGTCGGCAACCCGAACACGGGCAAGACCACGCTGTTCAACCGCCTGACGGGGCAGAACGCGCGGGTGGGCAACTACCCCGGCATCACCGTGGAGCGCCGGGTGGGCTCGGCCACGCTGAGCTCGCCGAGCGGGCCGCTGCGGGTGGACGTCCTGGACGTGCCCGGCACCTACTCGCTCTCGGCGCGCTCCCCCGAGGAGCAGATCGCGATCGAGGCCGTGATCGGGCTGGACGGCAACCCGTGCCCGGACCTCGTCCTCGTGGTGATGGACGCCACGCAGCTCGGGCGCAACCTGTACCTGGTGCTGCAGCTCCTCGAGCTGGACACGCCCCTGGTGCTCGCGCTCAACATGATGGACGAGGCCGGCCCCGACGCGCCGGACGCCAAGGCCATCGCCGCGACCTTCGGCGTGCCCTGCGTGCCCATCTCGGCCCGCGACGGCGCCAACGTCCCTGCCCTGAGGACCGCCCTGGCAGACGCCCTGCGGTCGCCGCGGCGCACGGCCCTGAAGCTCCGCTACGACGACGAGGTCGAGGCCGCCGTCGCCCGGCTGACCCCGCTCGTCCCCGCCGCCTGGGCAGCGACGCCGGCCCGAGCGCGCGGCATGACCCTCTGGGCCCTGCTCAGCCTGGACCCGCAGGACGAGCTCGACGGCGTCCCTCCGGAGCTGCGCGCCGCCTGCGCGGCGCTGACTCAGGATCGCGACCTGGACCTGGCCATCATCGGCGCCCGCTACAAGGTGATCGACACGGGCTGGGCGGACCTGCACCGCCCGCCGCCGCCGCGCGACATGACGGAGCGGCTGGACCGGGTGCTTCTCCACCCTGTCTTTGGGTTTGCGCTCTTTCTCGTGTTCATGGGCGTGGTCTTCCAGTCCCTGTTCTCCTGGGCGGACCCGGCCATCGGCCTCATCGAGGATCTCTTCGGCGCCACCGGCGGGCTGCTGCGCGACGCGCTGCCCGCCAGCCTGCTGACCGACCTGCTGGTCGACGGGATCATCGGCGGCGTCGGGAACGTCATCGTCTTCCTGCCGCAGATCCTGCTGCTCTTCTTCTTCATCGGGCTGCTGGAGGACTCCGGCTACATGGCCCGGGTCGCCTACCTGATGGACCGCATCATGCGCAGCCTCGGGCTGCACGGCCGCGCCTTCGTCCCGATGATGTCGGGCTACGCCTGCGCGGTCCCGGCGATCATGGCGACGCGCACCATGGAGAGCCGACGCGATCGCTACCTGACGATGCTCGTGGTGCCCCTGATGAGCTGCTCGGCGCGTCTGCCCGTCTATACGCTGCTGATCGGGGCGCTGTTTCCGCCAACGAATGTGTTTGGATTCGTCCCGGTCCAGGGCCTGCTCATGGTGGCGATGTACGTGTTCTCCACGATCGTCGCCCTGCTCGCCGCGGGCGTGATCGGCCGCACCGTGCTCAAGGGCAAGCGCGTCCCGCTCCTGCTCGAGCTGCCGCCCTACCGCCTGCCCTCGGTGGGCAGCGTGCTCCGCCTGATGTGGGAGCGCAGCCGGCTCTTCCTCACCGAGGCCGGCACGGTCATCCTCGCCTGCACGGTCATCCTCTGGGGCCTGCTGCACTTCCCGCGCCTGCCCGAGCCCCCGCCCGAGGCCAGCGAGGCCGAGGTCGCCGCCTGGCAGGCCGAGAGCCTCGCCCACAGCGCCGCGGGCCGCCTGGGCCACGCCATCGAGCCCGTCATCGCGCCGCTCGGCTTCGACTGGAAGATCGGCGTGGGCCTGGTCGGCGCCTTCGCCGCCCGCGAGGTCTTCGTCTCGACCATGGGCATGGTCTATGGCGTCGGGGACGAGGTGGACGAGGAGAGCCTGTCGCTGCGCGACCGGATGCGCGCCGAGACCCGCCCCGACGGAAGACCCGTCTACACGCCGCTGACCGGCCTGTCGCTCATGGTCTTCTTCGCCCTGGCCTGCCAGTGCATGAGCACCCTGGCCGTGGTCAAGCGCGAGACCCGCGGCTGGCGCTGGCCCCTCTTCCTCTTCGCCTACATGAGCGCGCTGGCCTGGGTGATGAGCTTCCTGGTCTACCAGGGCGGCAAGCTGCTCGGCCTCGGCTGAGCCGCTCCCCCCGCCGCGCTCAGCGCGTGAGCGTGAGCCCCTCGATCACCCAGGTGCAGGCGTCCACGCTCCCGTGGCGCTCGGTGTCGCTCGCCATCTCGGCGATCGCGTGGAAGAGGCCGCTGATGGTCGTGTCCAGCACGGCGTTGCCCAGACCGCCCAGGATCTGGCCCTGCTCCCCGAGCGCGACGCGCACCGGCAGCCGGAGGGCGCCCGTGACCAGGTCCACGCCGGAGAGGTCGAGCAGCTCGTCGATGAGCAGATAGCGGCCGACATCCGGGAACATCATGTTGCGAGAGCGCCCGCCGGGCCGCACGATGAGGGTGCCCGGCCAGGGGCTGCCGTCGGCGCGGGTGTGGCCGGTGGGGCGCGTGCCATAGCGCCGGGCGGAGCGCGGGCTGCGGTAGAGGGCGCCCAGCGTCCCCTCGCGGATGAGCGGCAGGGGCATGGGGGCGACGCCCCGATCGTCGAAGGCGCGGGTCTCCAGCGCGCCGGGCAGGGCGGCGTCATCGACGACATGCAGCC
>CAZKWG010000129.1:8763-13659 GCA_964556105.1 uncultured Enterobacterales bacterium
GGGTCGAGCCGATGATCTGGCTGGCGTCGAGCGTCTCGGAGCGGATGAAGCTGCGGCCGGCCGCCACCCTGGCCGCGTCGAAGGCGCAGGCGATGAGCGGCAGGAGGCGGGCGAGCACCCGCGGCTCGAGGACGAGGGGCAGCGCGCGATCCGGCCAGGCGGCGGGCGCGGCGAGCGCGAGGGCGCGGCGCCCGAGATCGGTGCCCATGGGCACGCTGGCGATGTCGGCGAAGCGCCGGCTCTCAACCACGGCCGCGACCTCGATCTCAGGGTGGTTGGGCGGGCGAAGGGCGCCGCGCAGGCGGAATCGTGTGCTGTTCTCGATGCCATCCTGGCCGCGGCTGGTCACGATCATCCGCCGCAGCACGAGCTCCTCGTAGACGAAGCCGATCATCGAGAGCGACCGGGCGACGCTGCGGACGCCGTCCTCGTTGTAGGAGATCACCTCGCGCCGATCCCCGTCCTCCAGGCGCGGGAGGCGCGGATCGGAGATCTGGAGCCCCTGCGTGGCCAGGTCCATCTTCTCGGTGGGGCCGTCGATGGGGTCCGGCTCGGCGAGGCGCGCGCGCTCCAGAGCCAGATCGAGCATGGGCGGGGCCTCGGCCGGGTCGCGGACGGCGAGGTCCACCGCGCCGACCCGACCGCTGTCCAGCCCCAGACGCAGGCTGAGGACCCACTCCGGGCCCTGGGTCCGCGGCCCCTCGCGGCGGCCGGAGCAGGTGCGCGTGGTGGTCTCGTGCAGCACGGCCTCCGACCAGGCCGCGCCGGCAGCTCGGGCGCGCTCGACGAGCAGGGAGCACATGCGCTTCGGGTCGGTCATCTCGTGCCTCACGCGATAAAGGATGCTCGAGGGTACTTAGCATGCAAAGCAGGGCGCTGGCTTCGCTGATCCTGACCCTGGGGTGCGCCCCCGCCGATCCCCCGGCGCAGGCCACCGAGGCCCCGGCGCCCGCCGTGGGCGCGCCCGAGGCCGCCCCGCCCAGCGCGCCCGCGCCGACCGCAGCGAGGGGCGCTCCCCTGCCCTTCCCCGCGCGGGTGGTGGCCGTGGGCGACCTGCACGGCGACCTGGACAACGCCATCGCCGCCCTTCACCTCGCTGGAGCCACCGACGCCAGCGGGACCTGGACGGGCGGTGACCTCACCCTGGTCCAGACCGGCGACACCACGGACCGCGGACCCGACAGCAAGGCGGTGATCGAGCTGCTCATGCGCCTCGGTCGCGAGGCCGCCGCGGCAGGCGGCAAGGTCATCCCCGTCATCGGCAACCACGAGATCATGAACGTGCTGGGCGACTGGCGCTATGTCTCCGAGGGCGATCTCGCCGCCTTCGGCGGGGAGGCGCCGCGGCGGGCGGCCTTCGCGCTGGACGGGCCCCTGGGGCGCTGGGTCCTGGAGAGCAGCGCGGTGGTGCAGCTGGGCGACGTGGTCTTCGCCCATGGCGGCGTCAGCGCCCGCTTCGCGCCGCAGGGAGCAGAGGCGCTGTCCACCGCCGTCCGCCGCGCGCTGGTCGGTGGAGACCGGGACGTGCTCGGCGACGACGGGCCATTGTGGTATCGTGGATACCTGTTAGCGGAGGAGCCGCTGGCCTGCGCGGAGCTGGACACGGCGCTCGCGGCCATGGGCGCGCGCCGGATGGTGGTCGGCCACACCACACAAAAGACGGGGAAGGTGGCCGCCCGCTGCGGGGGCCGCCTGCTGGGCATCGACACCGGGATCTCTGACCACTATGGCGCGCACCTCTCCGCGGTAGAATTCGTCCGAGGCGACGCGCGCGCGCTCTACCAGAAAGGTGCGGAAGACCTTCCTGATCCCTGAACGACGCCTCATTCGGGCACGGACTCCACGCGAAGCCCTTGCGCCCCTCCCCCCTGCTCGAATAGCCCCATAGACCTCGAGGGCGTCAGGCACCCCGCCCTACCATCCACGGAGTCCGCATGCCCGCCACCGCCTATGTCGCGCGCATCATCGATCAGCTCAGCACCGTCGGCACGCCGGCGGGAATCGACCCTGCTCTCTTCAACGCCTTCGTGCGCGCGCTGGGCCGGCAGTTCCGCCCGCCCTACCAGACGCGCTTCGACGCCGCCGAGGTGCTGGGGCACATGGGTGAGCTGTTCGAGATGACCCGCCGACGCGGCGCGGACGAGATCGCCGTGCGCAGCCACTTCGACGAGGGCAGCGCCGTCTTCGTCACGGTCATGTGCGACCAGCCCTTCATCGTGGACACCATCCTGCTGGTGCTGCGTCGCCGTGGTCTGGAGTACCTGGGCGGCTTCAACGTCATCCTCGCGGCGAGCCGCGACGCCGCCGGTGACCTGGTCGGCATCGGCGCCGAGGGCAGCGTCAGCGAGAGCGTGGTGCGCGCCGAGGTAGACGGCGTCACCGAGGCGGATCTCCCCGTGATCGAGGCCGAGATCCACCGCGCGCTGCTCCTCTCCCGCGCCCTGGTCTCGGACTTCCAGGCCATGACCGAGCTGGTCGAGTCCAGCGCCTACCGCCTGGCCCGGCACGCGGATCGCAGCCCCGAGCTGGCCGACAGCAACCGCGAGGGCTCGGAGTTCCTCCGCTGGCTGCTCAGCGACAATTTCGTCTTCATGGGCGGCGTCTTCGGCGACCAGCGCTTCGGCATCAGCCGCGAGGACGTCCTGGCGGTCAGCGGTCTCCCCGCGGACGCCCTCACCGCGGGATGGGAGACGCCCGCCCTCCCCCTGCCCGTGCAGGTGCGCAAGTCCACCGTCGAGTCGCCCGTGCATCGCGCGGGGCGCCTGGACGAGCTCCGCATCGAGCTGCGCACCGAGCGCGGCGACGAGGTCCGCAGCCTCTACCTGCAGGGCCTCTTCACCTACAAGGCGATGACCCAGGCCAGCCGCAACGTGCCGGTGCTTCGCCAGATCCTGGCCCACATCCTGAGCAAAGAGGACGCGCGCCCCGGCAGCTTCCGCTACCGTGGGTTGGGCAACGCCTTCGACTCGCTGCCCACCGAGTTCCTGTTCACCGCCTCGCCGGAAGAGATCACCGAGATGATCGACCGGGTGCTCGAGGCGGAGCAGGAGCGCAAGGTGCGCGTCTACATCCGCCAGAAGCCGGGCAAGGCCATGGCCTACGCGCTGGTCGCCATGCCCAAGGGCCGCTGGTCGGACAAGATGCGCGCCGAGATCGAGGGCGAGCTGGTCCGCGCGCTGCATGGGTCGTACAGCGATCACGGCGTCTTCATCGGGCGCTACGACACGATGCTGCTGCACTTCTACCTGACGGGCGTGCGGCCCCTGGATGAGGACGAGCAGTCCGAGCTGGTTCGCCGCGTGACCGAGCTGGCCACGCCCTGGGTGGACCGCCTCTACGACGCCCTGCTGGAGACCTATGGCGAGGAGCGGGCCGACGAGCTGATCATCCGCTACGGGTCGGCCTTCGACGAGACCTACCAGCAGCGCTCCAGCATGGCGCGCACGCTGCGGGACATCGGCCTGCTCGAGCAGCTCGGCCAGGACCGCGCCGCCCTCTGCGACGTCTACCAGGACGCGCAAGGCTGCTTGAACCTGGTGATCTACCAGCGCACGGACATCATCCTCTCGGACATCCTGCCGGTCCTGGACAACGCGGGGCTGGTCGTCATCGCCGAGCACGACGACGCGGTCAACCCGCGCCACGGCCTGCCGGTCATGCTGGACACCTTCCGCATCAAGGAGGTCAGCGGCGTCCCGACCGAGCAGGTGCTGGCGCGCGCGCAGCTCCTCATCGAGGGGCTGCAGGCGGTCTTCACCCAGAAGATCCCGAACGACGTGCTCAACCGGCTGATCCTGCGCGCCGGCCTCTCCTGGCAGGCCGTGGACGCCCTGCGCGGCTACAACGGCTTCGCGCGCCAGCTCGGCCAGCGCTACACCCTGGCCCGCGTCGCGGAGATCCTGGGGGACCGCGCGGACCTGCTCGCACTGCTCTGGGCCTTCTTCGAGGCCCGCTTCGATCCCAGCCAGCAGGAGGGCCGCGAGGCCCGCGTGCAGGCGGCGGGCGAGGCGCTGCTCGACGCCGTGCGCGCGGTCAGCGACGTGGACCAGGACGCGACCTTCCGCAACCTGCACAACCTCATCGAGTCCACGCTGCGGACGAACTTCTACCGCAGGGACCGGCCCTTCCACTACATCTCCTTCAAGTTCGACTGCGCGAGCGTTCGCGCCATGCCGAGCCCGAAGATGAAGATGGAGATCTACGTCCATCACCGCGAGGTCGAGGGCGTCCATCTGCGCGGCGGCAAGATCGCCCGCGGCGGGATCCGCTGGTCCGACCGCGAGGACTTCCGCAGGGAGATCCTCGGCCTGGTCTCGACCCAGATGGTCAAGAACGTGCTCATCGTGCCGGAGGGCTCGAAGGGCGGCTTCTTCCTCAAGCACCCGGTCCCGCGGGACCCGCGCGAGCTGCGCCGCAAGGCCGACGAGCTGTACAAGGTGCTCATCCGCGGGATGCTGGACGTGACGGACAATTACGTCGCGGGCGAGGTCGTGCCCCCGCCGGAGGTGGTGCGCTGGGACGCGGATGATCCCTACCTGGTGGTCGCGGCGGACAAGGGCACCGCCCACCTCTCGGACACGGCCAACGGCCTGTCCAAGGACTACGGGTTCTGGCTGGGCGACGCCTTCGCCTCGGGCGGATCGAACGGCTACGACCACAAGGTCGTCGGCATCACCGCGCGCGGCGCCTGGGTGCTGGCCCGCCGCCACTTCCGCGAGATGGGGCGCGACCCCTACAAGGACGAGTTCACCGCGGTGGGCATCGGCGACACGGGCGGCGACGTGTTCGGCAACGGCGTCATCGAGTCGCCGAAGATGAAGCCGCTGGCGGCCTTCAACCACCTGCACGTCTTCCTGGACCCGAACCCCGACCCGCAACGCAGCTTCGACGAGCGCC
>CAZKWG010000130.1:0-13628 GCA_964556105.1 uncultured Enterobacterales bacterium
CCCATCCGGGGAGGACGGGCTCGCCGGCGCGCTGGGTGGCGCTGGCCTGGCTGGTCGAGCGGGCCGGGCTGACCCAGGCGGAGGCCGGGCGAAGACTGGGCGCGAACCCAGTGGTCGTCTGTCGGGACCTGGCGAAGGTGCGCAGGCTGCAGAGCGGGGACAGCCCCGTCGGACGGTGGATTCGCCACCTCAGGGAGATCAGAAATGGATAATGGACAAGGTCCGACCCCCAATCGGCCCGATCAGCCGACGCGGCGCGCGCTGCTCGGCGCGCTGGCCCTGGCGGCTGTCGCCGGACCCGCGGCGGCCGGACGCAGGTCCGAGGCTCCGCCCGCGCCCGTGCTGAGCTCGAACGAGGCCTACGCGCTTCTGCAGGCGGTCCACGACGAGGCCTGGTGGAGCCAGATCCAGAGCGCGTTCACGCTCGACCGGACGGTGATCAACCTGAACAACGGCGGCTGCTGCCCGACGCCGCGGGTCGTCCACGAGGCCTTCAAGCGCTACCTGGACTGGTCCAACCAGGGGCCGCCCTTCTACATGTGGCAGGGCCTCGAGCCGGGGGTGGAGAGCGTGCGGCGCGAGCTGGCTTTGGAGGCCGGCTGCGACCCCGAGGAGCTGGCGATCACGCGCAACGCCAGCGAGGCGCTGCAGATCGTGCAGCTCGGGCTGGACCTGCAGCGCGGCGACGAGATCCTGACCACGGAGCAGGACTATCCGAGGATGCTCACGACCTGGGCGCAGCGGGTCCAGCGCGACGGGCTGGTCCTGCGGCGCCTCGCCTTCCCCGCGCCGTGCAGCCACGAGGCCTTCGTGCAGCTCGTGCTGGGCGCGATGGGGCCGAAGACGAAGGTGCTGCACCTCAGCCACATCGTGAACATCACGGGGCAGATCCTGCCCATCCAGCGGCTGTGCGCCGAGGCGCGCGCGCGGGGCATCTTCACCCTCGTGGACGGCGCGCACGCGTTCGCCCAGTGGCCCTTCTCGATCACCGAGCTGGGCTGCGACGCCTACGGCACCAGCCTGCACAAGTGGCTGCTCGCGCCGGTGGGGACGGGCTTTCTCTATGTGCGCCGGGACCAGATCGGGCGGATCTGGCCGCTGCAGCCCGCCCCGCTCAAGATGCGCGAAGACATCCGCAAATTCGAGGAGATCGGCACGCACCCTGCGGCCAACCACAACGCCGTGGCTGAGGCGCTGGTCTTCCATCGCGGCGTCGGCGCGCGCCTGAAGGCCGCCCGCCTGCGCCATCTTCGCGCACGGTGGACCGACGCCCTCCGTGATCTCCCGCGCGTCCGCCTCCTCACCTCGGACGACGCGACCCTGTCCTGCGGGATCGGCACGGTGGGCCTCGAGGGCGCCGACATCCCGGCGGTGGTCTCGGCGCTCTGGACGCGCTGGCGCATCGTCGCCACGCCCATCGTCTTCGCGCCCAGCGATCCGGCGGACCCCGAGGCCGCGCCGGGGCCGGTGCAGTTCGCCGGCGTGCGGGTGACGCCGAACATCTACACGACGCTCGACGAGATCGATCGCTTCGCCGAAGCGTTTCGTGTCCTGGCGACGGCCTGAGTCGGCTCGGCGACCGCGCTACTCGGCGCAGGTCCCCCACATGTTCTCGTCCATCCAGGCCGCGCGCTCGGTGGTCCAGTCGCGCAGCCAGGTCAGCTCGTCCTCCCAGGTCTCGCCGACATAGTAGTTGAAGCCGACGTTGACGCCGATGGTGCCCCACTTCTCGTGGTCGCGGGGCTCGGCCTCGGCGACCTCGGCAGCCATCTCCTCCATCATGGCGATGATCACGTCGTCGGTCAGGCGCTCGGCGCGCAGCTCCTCCCAGCGGCAGGCGAGCCGGTTCTGGAAGGCGGGGTCAGAGAGCAGGCGCGACCACCAGAAGGGGAACTGGTAGAGCACGCCGCAGGCGACGAGGTCGTCGTAGACCCAGCCGTCTGTCTCGTAGCACCAGCAGTAGTTGACGTTGCCGAAGGCGCGGTCGAAGTCCCAGACGGGGCCGGCGTGGAAGAGGCCGCCGTCGGCGTCGGCGTCCTTGTAGTGGTAGGTGCTGAGCCGGTAGGCGTCGATGTTGTGGGCCAGCTCGTTGACCAGGATGAAGTCCACCCACTCGTCCGTGGCCAGCCAGGCGGGGTAGCCGCTGGTCTCGTCGGCGAAGTCGTCGCTCTTCATCATCGTCTCGAAGTCGTCGAACCAGCCGGTGACGTAGCCGTGCTGGGCGCCGCTGATCTCGTCCGAGCGGGGATCGGTGTACTCGATCAGCGTGCCGCGGGAGGTGACGAAGTAGTCGCCGCGGTCATAGTCCACCTTGAAGATGTAGCCGCCGCTCAGGTCACCCTCGGTCTCGGAGGTGGCGGGCTCGGGCAGGTCCAGGCGCGAGCCGTCGCGCTTGATGCGCTCGGTGATCGCGTAGACGCCCAGATAGCTCTCGTTGAGGTAGACCTCGGCGTAGACCGTGCTGGGGTGCCAGGCGCCGGTGTCCTCGGCGAGCATCCGGGCGACGCGGTAGGCGAAGGCGTTCCGCAGGTAGGTCTTGTCTCCATAGGAGGCGTGCAGCACGTAGTCGCTGTCCGAGCCCAGGCCGAGCAGCGGGTAGTCCAGGTCCTCGCCCGCCTCGTCGCGCAGCTCCAAGCGGTAGTTGTGCTTGGGGTCGCTGCTCGACGACGCGCCGTGAATCTCGATGCCGATGTCGCCTTCCCAGGCCAGGGGGGCGTCGTCGAGGTCGGTGAGCGTGCCGTCGTGGTCGCGGATCAGCTCCATCCAACCGGCTCTCTTCTCGCCGTCGCCGATCGAGCCGTAGGTCTCGATGCGCAGGACGGGGAGGTGCTCGTAGCTGGTCGGGTAGTCCTCGATCGTCTCCTCCTCGACATGGGGCTCCGCGGTGTGGACGGGGCCTCCGGTCTCGGCGGTCTCGGCGGTCTCGGCGGTCTCCCCGGACGCCTGCCCGCTGTCCGTGGGCGAGTCGGGGGCTGCGCTCTCCGCCGGCGTGGGCCCGGTCTCGGCGCTGTCCACGGGCACCTTCGCCGGCTCGCAAGCCAGCGCGAAGAGGGGCAACAGGGACGCGGCGGCTCGTGTCATGGCGCCTCCGCGGACATCCTACACCCGTCACCGCGAGGTCACACCTCTGTCACTCGCGCAGCTTCGGATCGAGCGCGTCGCGCAGTCCCTGCCCGAGCAGGTTGAAGGCGGTCAGCGTGATGAAGATGGCGACGCCGGGGAAGATCGTGAGGTGCCAGAGGTTCTGCGCGACGTAGACGCGACCTTGTTGCGAGATCTCTCCCCAGGAGGGGGCGTTCGGATCGCCAAACCCGAGGAAGGAGAGGGTGGCCTCGGTCAGCACGCTGCTGGCCACGCCGAAGGCGATGGCGACGAAGATCGGCGCCACGGCGTTGGGCAGGACGTGGCGGACCATGATGCGCCCCGAGGGGATCCCCAGCGCGCGCGCCGCCGTCACGTACTCCAGGCCGCGCACCTTGAGCACCTCGCCGCGGATCAGCCGGAAGATGCCCGTCCACCCGACGCAGCCGAGCACGGCCATGATATTGACGATAGAGGGCTCGACAAAGGCGATCACGGCGATGATCAGGAAGAAGGTCGGGAAGCACATCACGACCTCGGTGATGCGCCCCAGGATCAGGTCTACCCAGCCGCCCAGGTAGCCGGCCGCCAGGCCCAGGGTCACGCCGATGGTGACGGCGATGCTCTGCGAGATCAGCCCCACCAGCATCGCCACGACGGTGCCGTGGATGAGCCGCGCGAGCACAGAGCGCCCCTGGTCATCCGTGCCGAGCACGTTGTTCGGGTCGTCCCCCGGCTTCTTCTTGATGTTCTCCGAGTTGAACTGCGTGGGGCTGTGCGGGACCAGCGGCCAGATGTCGCTGGTCAGCTCAGGCGTGCCGCGCAGGTCCGTCCACTCCTTGCCCTCCAGCTCCTCGTAATAGTCGGAGAAGGGGAAGTTTCCTTCGCTCCACTCCCAGCTCTTCAGCTCGTTGCGGACGCTGCCCCAGGGCACCCAGGTGTCCACATAGGTCGTGAACGCCGGGAAGACCCAGTCTCCCTTGTATTTTGCGACGATGGGGCGGTCGTTGGCCAGCAGGGGCGCCAGGGCCGCGGTGATGATCAGGAAGACGACGATGACCAGCCCGAACATGCCGCTGGGATGGCGCTTCAAACGACGCCACACCCGCGCGCGGTAGGTCTCGCTGAGCTGCTGCTGTGGAGCGGTCGTCATGGCCTACTCCACGCGGATACGGGGATCGACCACCCCGTACAGCAGATCGCTCAGCAGGATGCCGAGCAGGGTGAGGAAGGCTGAGAAGGTCGTGATCGCCATGATGACCGGGTAGTCGCGCGTCAGGATGGCCTCGAAGCCCAGCCTGCCCATGCCCGGGATGGTGAAGATCTGCTCGACCACGATGGAGCCGCCGATCATGGCCGGCAGCAGGTTCGCCACCAGGGTCACGATGGTGATGAGCGAGTTGCGGAAGGCGTGCTTGATCACCACCGTCCACTCGTCCAGGCCCTTGGCGCGCGCCGTGCGGACATAGTCCTCCTGGATGGTCTCCAGCAGCGAGGTGCGCACATAGCGGGAGAGGCTGGCGAAGCCGGCGTAGACCAGGACGATCATGGGCAGCACCATGTGCAGCGCCCCGTCCCAGACCCACTGCAAGAAGCTGAGATCGTTCGCGTTGTCCGAGATCAGCCCGACGCTGGGCAGCAGGTCCCAGGTCTTGACGCTGCTGAAGCTCATGATCAGCAGGGTCGCCAGGAAGAAGTTCGGCATCGAGTACAGCATGAAGACGAGCAGCGACGTGACGTGGTCGAAGGTCGAGCCGCGCTTGATCGCGCTGAGCACGCCGATGGGGACGCTGATCCCGTAGATGAGCAGCAGCGCGATGACGTTGAGCGCCATCGTCACCGGCAGCGCCTCGCCGATCTTCTCGATCACGGGCCGCTCATCCACGAAGGAGCGGTCGAAGTCGAAGGTGGCGATGCGCACCAGCCACTTCACGTAGCGCACCGGGATGGGCACGGTCACCCAGGTCTCGCCGACGGAGAGGGCCGAGCCATCCGGGGCCAGCGCCAGCGAGGCGACGACCCCCGAGGTCTCGACGCTGCGGCCCAGCTCGGCCGCGCCCGCGACGTCCCAGAGGCGCAGGGTCTCGTCCTTGCTGCCCGTGAGCAGCCGCGTCCCCTCCGCCACCCAGGCCACCGCCGTCACCGGCTTGTAGTGCCCGGCGATCTCGATGGGCGGCGCGGTCTCGTCGCTCAGGTCGATGACGCGCGCCACGCGGTCGTCGCAGGCCGTCGCCAGGCGCTTCCCGTCCTGGGAGAGGGCCATGTCGTTGATGCTCTGCGGGTGGACCGTCCAGCTCCGCGTCTGCTGGTTCGTGCCGAGGTCCCACTCCAGCAGCTTGCGGTCGTAGCCGCCCGAGTAGAGGCGCGTCCCGTCCGCGCTCGCCGCGATGGTGTAGACGCTGCTGACGTGGCCCTCGAGGGTCGCCGTCTCGCGCAGGTCCGGCAGCGCGTGGCGCCGCACCTTGCCGTCATCGGACGCGCTCAGTACCTCCTTGTCCAGGAAGACCAGGTCGCGCACGGGCCTGCCGAGCGGGAGGGCCTCCCCCCTGGCCTCGCCGGACGCCGCGTCCCAGCCGCGCAGCACGCCGTCGGTGTCGCCCGAGACCAGCGTGGCGCCGTCCTTCGAGACCGCCACGGACCAGACCGCCACCGTGTGGCCCTCGAAGCGCCGCACGAGCTCGCCGCTCTGCGCGTCCAGCGCGACCAGGAGCCCCTGGTCGCCGCCCACGAAGACCGTGGCGCCGTCCGGCGAGAGCGCCAGCACGCGCGCCCAGCCGCTCAGCTCGCCCAGCCGCTCATCGACGGCCAGGGGCGAGGGCCCCGACTCCGTCGCCTCCAGGTCGAGCCCCAGCCGGTGCACCGAGTGATCCTCGCGGACCATCCCGAGCAGCTTCTTTTTCGCCCGAATGGTGTCCGCCAGGCGGTCGCGATCGGCGCCTCCCCCGGACTCGGTCGGCCCTCCGTCGCCCCCGCCCCCCAGGCTGTTCGCCACGGGATCGCCGGGCGCCAGGTTGACGATGAGGAACGTCACGAAGGTGATCCCGAGCAGCGTCGGGATCATCGCGAGCAGCCGTTTGAGCAGATAGGTGAGCATGTCCTACCGGTTCAGCACGTTCTCGGGCTTGACCCACAGATCGATGATCTGCATTCCCGTGGGCCGAATCTTTACGTCTTCGAAGCGTTTGTTCTGCAGCACGCCCACCCGGCCGTGCATGAGCAGCGTCATGGGCTGCTCCTCGTTGAACACGGTGCAGAGCTCCTTGAACATCTGGTCGCGCTTGTTGTCGTCGAACTCGACGCGCATGTCCTCGAGGAGCTTGTCGGCGACGGCGTTGTGCCAGCCCGCCGCGTTCCCGCCGCGCGGCACGTCCTGGGAGCTGTGAAGCTCCTCGTAGGCGTCGATCCAGGGGTCGTTGAAGCTGTTGTACAGGCAGGTCGCGTCGAAGCGCCGCTCATAGAAGTCCTGGATGAAGGTGGACCACTCCAGCGGCCGGACGGCCATGCGGATGCCCACCTTCGCCGCGGCGTCTTGGAGCTGCGCCGTGACCTGCGTGTAGAAGCGCCGCCCGCTCGGGTACTTGAACTCGAACTCGAAACGTTTGCCGTTGCGGTCCAGGATGCCGTCGCCGTCCGAGTCCTTCCAGCCCGCCTCCGACAGCAGCGCCTTGGCCGCCTCGAGGTCGTACTTGTAGGGCTGAATGTCCTTGTTGTAGTTCGGGTAGATCATCTTCGTCGGGCAGACCGCGATGTCGCCGCGCCCGCGCTCCAGCTCCCGCTTGATCCACTCGCGGTCCACGAGGTGGGCCATCGCCCGCCGCACCTTCGGGTCGTTGAAGGGCTCCTGGCGGTTGTTCCAGAAGATCGCCGAGTAGGCCAGCCCCATGTGGTCGTACTCGAAGTACCGCGAGATGTCGCCGATGGTCGGGTCCTTGCTCAGCTCGTCGTCGTAGGTGGTGAAGTCCACCACCGTCACGTCGAACTTCTGCTTGCGGAACTCCTCGAAGGCCGTCACCTCGTCCGAGATGAAGATGGTCCGGTACTTCGAGAAGTTGTAGTAGGTCGGCCGGACCTGGATGCCCCAGTAGAAGGGGTTCTGGACCAGCTCTACGGGCTTCTCGGGGACGTAGTCCTCTTCGGCGAAGTAGTAGGGCCCGGTGCCGGGCGGCGGGATGCGGATCTTGTTGAAGACCTCGGCGAAGCCCGGCTTGCCCGGCTCGGTGGCGAAGGTGGCGACCTCGTACTTCTGGGCGTACTTGGAGAGGTTCTCCTCGTACCAGCCCTTGTTGAGGATCTTCAGGCCGTTGCCCACCGTGTACAGGCCGCGCCAGTAGGGCTTGCGGTACTTGACCACGACCGTGTAGGGGTCGGGCGCCGTCAGCTCGACCACGTCCTCGAAGCTGCCGCGCAGGTGGTCGGCCTTGACCTGGGGGTCGCGCATCGTGTCGAAGCTGAACTTCACGTCCGCGGACGTAAAGGGCCGCCCGTCGGCGAACTGCACACCCTTCCTCAGGTGGAAGGTGTAGGTCAGCTTGTCCTCGGAGATCTCCCAGCGCACGGCCAGCGCGGGCACGACGGCGGGGGGCCGGTCGGGGTCGATCTCGAAGAGGCGGTCCAGCGAGTAGGCGACGATGCGCTCGGCGTCGCCCTCGGACGTCGTGTAGTAGTTGAGCGAGCCCGGCGGGCTGGTGCGCCGGTTCGTGTAGACGTCGCCCTGTGGGAGCGGCTTCTCGGAGAGGGAGA
The DNA here is from genome assembly GCA_964556105.1 of uncultured Enterobacterales bacterium. Lineage (GTDB taxonomy): Bacteria > Myxococcota_A > UBA796 > UBA796 > CAZKWG01 > CAZKWG01. Next base: position 7,822 of record CAZKWG010000130.1, read on the forward strand.
GCGGCGCGCCCGGCCTGGCGCCCTCGACGGCGGTGATCTCGGCGCGCTTGCCGCCCCAGCCCGTGGCCTCGTTTCCGGTCGGGCTGCCTGGGGCGAGCGAGGCCTTGGCCGAGTCGCCGCCCGTGCGAGCGCCACCACCTCCGCCCCCGCCGCCCTCTTCGACGGCCTTGCGCGTGGCGATGACCTGTCGCTCGAGGCGATCCATGGCGACGATGTTGGCGACGGAGACGACGGCGACGAGGAAGAGGCCGGCGACGGTTGCGATCTGGAGACGAGCGCTGGGCTCCATCGGGAGACACCTCGAGAGAAGTCTGACCACGATAACCCGGATCGCGCCCCGTCAAGCAACTGGAGCGCGCGCGCGCGGGTCAGGCACCGATCACGGGCCCCTTCTGCGCGGCGGGTTCTCTCTCTTCGGGGCGCTGCAGCGACACGACGTGCTGGCTCACGCCGACGGGCCTGCCGCGGGCGGCGGGGGCGAAGTCCACCACCTGTTGATCCCAGCTCCAGACGCGCGCGGAGAGCCCGTAGCGCGTGGCGAGGGCGCTCAGGTCCTCCTCTCGGTAGAATGTCTCTGGGATCTCGCGCACCAGGCGCACCAGCCAGCGGAAGGCGCCGCTGGCGCGCGGCACCATGTCAGGGTGGATCGTGGTCAGCACCACCCGGCGCGGGCCGCCGTACATCAGGGCGTCCAGGAGCGAGCGGGTGGCCGCGCGCGGCAGATAGTGCAGCAGCCCCTCCGCGACCAGCAGGACCGGCGCACGCGGGTCCAGGCCCGCCGCCTCCAGGCGCGCGAGCGGTGGCTCCTTCGCCAGATCCACGCCGATGCGCGCGACCCGCCCCTGCGGCACCCGGTCGCCGAGCAGGCGCGCCTTGCGGGCGAGCAGCGCCGGACGATCCACCTCGAACCAGCGGACGGCGGGGAAGGCCTCGCCGAGGCGCGCGGCCCGCATGTCGTAGCCGGCCCCGATGATCACCACCTGCGCGTACCCAGCCTCCAGCCCGCGGCGGATCAGGCCGTCCACGCTCGCGTGTCGTACGCCGTGCGCGGTGCGCAGCTCGTCGATGGCGCGCCTCAGCGGCGCGATCACGAAGCGCAGCAGGCCGATCGCCATGACCACCGGGTCGCGCTCGACCAGCAGACCGGCGTAGGGGTCGTCCACCAGGCGCTGCTCGACGGGAAGGCGGCGCTCTTCGCGGCGAAACAGGGCGTTGACGCCCGCGACGAGGGAGCGCGCCATCAGGGCAACGTGCGGAGCTGCGGCAGAAGGAGCGGCCCCATCCAGCGCAGGGGCCAGGGGAGCAGCCGGCTGAACCAGGGGGTGGCCTCGTCCTCACGCCCGGCGGCATCGAGGGCGCGGGCGATGAAGAAGCAGGCGCGCCGCTCCTGATCGCGGGTGAGCGCGCCGCTGTCGATGGCGGCCCGCAGGTGGGCCACCGGCCCGTCCACGTCCTGCCCCGTGACCAGCGCGCTCCAGGCCTCGAGCACGCCGCGGTTGAGGCGGGCCAGGGGCTGGTCGGGAGAGAGCGCCAGCGCCCGATCGGCGGCCAGGCTGGCGCCGCGGCTGTACTCCATCCCGTCCACGATGGGCTTCGTCGAGAACGCCGCCGAGACCTGCACCTCCGAGAGCAGCGCCCAGGCCTCGCCGTCCGCGGGCGCCCGCGCGACGTGCTGCTCGAGCAGGGCCTGGGCCAGGGGCAGATCGCCGGAGGCCATCAGCGCGCGCGCCTGATCGCGTGTGGCCGCCTCGTCGAGGCCCACGGCCAGCTGCGCCACCGCCGCCGGATCGGCGCGCCGAATGGCGCTGGGCCGCAGGTCGTGCCACCAGCCGCGCCCGCGCCGATCGGGAGAGAGGCTGTTGATCGCCCGGAAGATGGCGAAACGTTGTGAGACCACGCGCTCGACGAGGTCCTTGCGGGCGCGGAAGGGGGCCAGCTTTCGCTCGGCGGCCTCCACCACGGCGGGGAGCTCCGCGCCTCGCGCCAGCTCGGTCTGCACGGTCTCCAGGAGCGTCGTCAGCAGACGGCGGAGCAGCTCCAGCCGGGCCTGGATGCGCCCCTCGCCCACCAGCGGCTGGCCGTGGCCTGGGATGAGGATCCGGGGCTTGAGCCTGGCGATCCCCTCCAGGTAGCGCAGCCACTCGCCGTCCGCCTGGAGGCCCTCGTCCAGAAAGGGCACGCCCAACCAGGGATACTGGTCGGTGGCCACGCCATCTCCGGCGACGATCGCCCGCCTCGCGGGCCACCAGACCACCGCGGCGTCCGGGGTCTCGCAGCGGCCGAGCTGCAGGATCTCCAGCGTCTCCCCGCCGCTCTGCAGCGTCGTGCTGCCGCGGAAGGTGCGATCGGGCGGGCGCACGGCCGGCACGCCCTGCAGCAGCAGCCCGAAGGTGTGGCAGTACTCCACGCGCTCCTGATCGCGCTCGACGACGAAGCGCGCTGTCTCCTCTGGCGCAACAATCTCGGCCCCGTCGAAGGCAGCGTTGCCCCCGACGTGATCGCCGTGGTAGTGCGTGTTCACCACCCAGCGCACGGGAAGCGGCGTGACACGCTGAATCTGGCGCTTGAGCCGCTCCCCCACGGCGGGCGTGGTCTGGGTGTCCACGACGACGACGCCGTCGGGCAGGACGAGCGCGGCCGAGTTGCTGAAGAAGCCGCGGTAGACCCACACGTCCGGGCCCAGGCGGTGCAGTCGCAGGTCACCCGTGGTCCCGCCGACCTTGCGCCAGAGCGCACCAAAGCCCAGCCCCGCGGCCATGAACGAGGCCGCGCCGATCAGCAGGCCGCTCATCGCGCGCGGGTCGCGGCGTGTCGAACGTCCCAGGCCAGCGGCTTGGCCTGCTCGAAGGAGGGCACCCGGGCGGCCTCCTCCGGCGTCAGCGCGGCCTTGCGCGTCCCCAGCAGCACATCGCAGAGCGGCAGCAGGAAGTTGACGTTCGCCGTCATGTCTACGTGATGGATGTAGTGGTGGCGGTCCAGCCACTGAAACCAGCGCTGCCGCTCGACCCAGCGGCCCTGCGGGTTGTGGATGACCCCGTGCACATAGGCCAGCAGGTAGGAGATGACGGCCAGCGTGCCCAGCACGGACGCCGAGAACGTGGTGTTCCCCGAGGCGAGCCAGGCGGGCAGCACGATGAAGGGGATGCCGATGACGAAGTGGAGGCCCACCTGCGCGCCGCTCGTGAGCGCGCTGTCCAGGAGGTTGTCCGACATCACCCAGGGGGTGCGCGGCTCACGAAACCGCATGAAAGAGTAGGTCCCTTGACGGAAATACTGCTGCGGCGGGAAGAGGGCGAGGTGGTGCCCGCCCACGTGGATCTTGAAGATCTCCCGCATCCCCGGCATCGCGCGGTGGTAGAGCACGCCGTGCGTGATCCACTCCCAGAGCGAGATCAGCGGCACGGTGAACGTCACGCCGAGCAGGACCCCCAGGGCTGTGCTGGGCAGCGCGCGCGCCGCGGCGATGTGGAGCGCGCTCCACAGGGTGAGCACAGCGAGGCCCGACAGGACGCGGAGAGGTCTGAGCTGCATGCCTGTCAAGGTACCACAGGTCGATCAGTCGTCGCTCTTCCGCATGGGATCATCGAAGATCCAGGTCGATTCTGCCGGGTTGTTGTCGCTCCAGGTGCGCTCCGCCCCAGGCTCATCCGGGAGCGCTCTCTTCAGGCTGCGCTCGAGGTCGAGGGCCGGCCCCATCGTCGGGTCGATCGCCAGCACGCGCGTGACGATCTGCCCCGCCTCCTGCACCCGGTTGAGGCGCGACAGGCAGTAGGCCTGGTTGTACAGGGCCAGCGTCGCGAAGGGGTAGGGGCCGGAGCTGCCCAGCAGCAGCCAGCGGTAGCGGTCCAGGCGGGGGTGGCGCGACCAGACCTGCTCGCTCCGCTGAAAGGCGGCCAGCCCCCCGCGGAAGTCGCCGGAGCGCGTCAGGAGCACGCCCTCCCGGTGATCGCGACAGAGCACGAGGCGCACGACCAGCCGGTAGACCAGAAACGTGGCGGCCCCCGTCAGGATCCCGAGCTCTGCGCGCGGCAGGAGAAGCGCCCCCACGACGCAGAACACCAACAGCGTGCCCAGGCTGACGATGCTGCCGAGGAGGCTGGTAGGGCGCTCTGTGGGGACCGACTCCATGCTCGCCTGGACCTTACTCGCCGAGGGCCGGCTCCTGGCCGGTCATGAGGAAGGAGACCACGTCCCGCGCGAACGAGACGTCGCCGTTGGTCGCGACATGGGCCCGCTCGCCCGTGTCATAGACCCAGGCCGCGCCCGAGGCCTCGAGCGCCTCGGCGCCCGTCGCGCCCGCGCCCGGCGGGAGCCGCGCGTCCTGGCTGGACCAGAGATAGGCCATGTTGGCGGGCAGGCTGTCCGGGGCCACGCTGGCCACGCTGTAGTCCGAGACGGTCGCCAGACCGGCCTCTCCGAAGATCCGCGAGAGACCTTCGACCTCAGCCGGGAAGACGTCCTCGTTCTGCACGTAGGCGCTGAGGTCGTCCGGCGCGCTGTCGATGAGCGCGCCCGCGACGGGGGGGATCTCGCCGGAGAGCATCAGCTCGGTCACGGCGCGCCCACCTTCGCCCAGCCCGATCAGGTACAGCTCGCTCGCGTCCACCGTCACCGGCAGATCGAAGCCCACGGCGCCCGCGGCGTTCGCGTTGAAGAGGAGCTCGACCATGTCCAGGGCCATCGTGCGGCCCGCGCGCTCGAAGCCGTCCACGGCGTCGTTGGGGGCGTCGGTCGGGTCGTTGTGCCAGAGGTCACCCCAGCAATTGCCCGGGTAGATCTGCACCACGCCCGCGTCCGTCAGCGCCGCCGGCAGGGCGCCGAGGTTCTGCTCGGCGTCGTCCAGGGTGCGCGGGTAGAGCATCCCGAGCGTCTCCCAGATCTTGCTCACCGACCAGGCGCGCTCCAGGCGGCTGTCCAGGTAGTAGTGCTCGCCGGCGAGCGGCTGCTCCTCGTCCGGCTCCAGCACGTAGTCGAAGGCGCCCGAGTGGAAGACCAGCGCGACGGGGTTGTTCTCCGTCTGGCCCTCGCGGTAGACCGCGAAGAAGCTGGCCGGCTCGCCGTCAGGGCAGGTGATCCCGGCGTCGAAGCTGGTGACGTAGGCGTCCGTCGCGTCCAGTCCGTCCACCCGGTAGGGCACCTCAGACGGGTCCAGCGAGTTCATCTCGTCCAGATTCTTCCACCAGTAGTTGGAGAAGCAGCCGAAGAATACGAGCAGGACCGGAATCAAGCGAACCTCCGAGCGAGGTGGGCCCCTCTCGTCCTTGTCGAGGCTAGCCCCGGCGAGGCGGGTCCCGCCGAGGAGAGTCTGGACGGAAGGGTCATACAGGAGAGAGTATATCCCTCGCGGACCACGGATGGGACACGACGCCTCCGGAGATGCGTTAAGGGCGTCCGACGGCAGGGAGAGTTCATGGTCGTCCGGCGGGCAGATGGCGCGAGCGCGGCGGCGAAGGCGGCGCTGAACGCGAGGGGGAGGGGCTGATGCGCTGGCGTCTCGTCGATCGCATCTCTGTCCTGGAGGTCGGCGTCCGCGCGATCGGTCATCGCCGCTGGGATCCGCGCGAGGACCTGTTTCAGGACCACTTCCCCACCTTTCCGGTCGTGCCGGGCGTCCTGATGATGGAGTCGCTGGCGCAGGTGGCCGGCAAGCTCATCGGGTTGACCGTCCGCGAGCAGCGCGGGGACTGGCCCTTCCCGATCCTGACGATGATGGATCGGGTCAAGTTTCGAAAGTTCGTGCGCCCCGACGAAGAGGTCGAGCTGCACGTGAAGCTCAGCTCGCTGCGCGACGAGAGCGCCATGGTCGA
>CAZKWG010000131.1:0-10020 GCA_964556105.1 uncultured Enterobacterales bacterium
GGGCGCAGCCGGACGGGGCTCCCGGGCAGCGTGCGCTCCACCCTGGAGCAGTGGGCGGCGTCGGCGGTGCGCATCACCCTGCTCAGCGGGGTGACCGTGCTCGAGCAGGACGGCGCCTTCGTGATCACGACGGATCGCCTGCCCTCCAGCGCCCGCCTGCTCTACTACGACGAGCCTCCTCCCGCCCGCTTCGGGCTGAAGGACGGCGTCATCTGCGTCCCCTACGGCGAGGACGCGCTGACCGTGCGCGCGGTGGTGCGGCGGCTGGGCCAGCCCCTTCCGGCGGAGGATCGTTGTCACCGCTGGACGCTCGCGCCCCCGCCCCTGACCGACCCCGACCGCCTGCTCGACCAGCTTCGCCGCTACCATGTCGGGCCGCTCCCGCCCGAGATCGAGGCGATGGTCCACGCCGCCAGCGGGCGCGCCCAGGTCAGCGTGGAGCAGGCCGTCGTCCTCCACCTGCCGCCCGAGGCGGTGGACGCGCTGCGGCGGGACCGCGTGGTCGGGCCGCTGCTGGGCCGCGATCTCGGCGGCGGACAGTCCGTGGTGGACCGGCGCGATCTCGCCGTCCTGCGGCGGCGTCTGGAGTCGCTGGGGTTCAACGTGGGAGGCGAGCCAGAGCGTCGACCGAGCGAGGAGGGCTGAGATGAGAGGCTGGGTTCTGTTCGGATTGGGCGCGGTGGGGTGTTCGGACGCCGACAAGCAGGCCGAGACGCAGCCGCCCGAGGAGACGGCGGCCGAAGACACCCAGTCGCCGGACAGCGCGCACACCGGGGAGACCGGGGGGCCGGGCGAGACCGGCGAGACGGGCGCGCCGACCGGCTGCGTCGAGGACGCCCAGGGCGAGATCCCCGCCGAGGCGGAGTGGATCATCCTCGACGGGGCCAGCGAGGAGCTGGTGAGCTTCGAGCGCACCCGTTTCGGTAGCTACTCTGGATATTATGGCACCTACCGCCTCAATGACGAGCTGGTGCACGGCGCGGCGGGCTTCAAGCTGGAGCGCCCGGGCACGGTGGTGGGCGTCTCGGTGCGCTGGGACGGGCTCAGCGGCGACGAGCCCGTGGCGGCCACGATCACGATGTTCCCGGACTTCAGCAGCGACGGCTACGCCTTCGACGTGGACAACCCCCTCGCGACCGCCACGCGCTGCCTGAGCGGGGCGGATCAGGAGAGCTGGGTCTCCTACCTGCTGCCGGAGCCGATCCGCATCGACCAGCCCCTGCACATCTTCGCCGGCTACACCCGCGACCCCGAGGACGCGCTGCAGCCCGACATCCTCTGCGAGGACAGCTACAACGGCGCCGAGCCCTACTACTCTGGTGTGCGGTTCCCGGACGTGGACGAGGAGGTGTACTACGGTGGATCCGCGTTCCCCTGGTACACCTGGCAGATCCGGCTGGCGGTGGTCTACGACGAGGCCATCGCGGACGCCGACAAGCCCTTCCGGGTAGAGAGCGCCCTGGCGGCCTCCAGCCGCGTGGCCTGGGGCGACTATGACGGGGACGGCGACGACGACCTGATGACCTCCGGCCCCAGCCTGTACCGCAACGACGGCGATGGGGTCTTCACCGATGTCAGCGCCACCGCCCTGCCCGCGGCGGGCATCTCCGTGAGCGGCGGCGTCTGGGGCGACATGGACAACGATGGCTGCCTGGACTTCTTCGGGCAGTCCGGCAGCGTCGGCACCGGCGACCTGCTGCTCAAGAGCGCCTGCGACGGCACCTTCGTGGACGTGACGGCCGAGAGCGGCATCACGGACTTCCAGGAGGGCCGCGACTGCGACAACGACGGCGGCGGAGACCACGCGCCGACCGAGGGCAGCGCCTGGTTCGACATGGACGGCGACGGTCTCCTGGACCTCTTCATGGCGAACTACGAGTGCCCCGAGTACTCGGACCCGACCGACCCGGACTATTTTGGCTACTACCGCGACCGCCTCTTCCGGAACAACGGGGACGGCACGTTCACCGACTACACGGACGTCTACAGCGTGGACACCGGCGTCTACGCTGGCCGCGGCGTGACGACGGGCGACGTGGACCAGGACGGCTGGACGGATCTCTTCGTCAGCAACTACCGGCTGAACCCGAACTTCTACTTTCAGAATTCCGGCGGCACCTTGAGCGAGATCTCCGCCGACAACGGCACGCAGGGGACGTATCGACGGCGCTACGGCACCTACGGCCACACCATCGGCTCGGCGTTCGGCGATCTGGACAATGACGGCGACCTCGATCTGGTCAGCGCCAACCTCGCCCACCCCTTCTACTACCACTTCTCCGATCGCACGCAGATCCTGATCAATGACGGCGCCGGCACCTTCGTGGACGAGGCGAGCAGCCGCGGCATCTACTACCGCGAGACGCACTCCAACCCGACCCTCTTCGACGCGGACAACGACGGGGATCTCGACCTCTTCATCACGGCCGTCTACCCGGAGCGGGACAGCGATCTCTATCTGAACGACGGCGCGGGGAGCTTCACGCTCACCAACTACGAGTCGGGGTTGCTGGTGCGCAACGGCTGGGGATCGGCGGCCTCGGACGTCGATTCAGACGGCGATGTGGACATCGTCGCCTATAGCCTCTACACCAACCACCACGATGAGGAGGGGCGGCGCTGGCTGCAGGTGACGGCGGTGGGCGGGATGCGCGGCTCGGACAGCAGCCTGGGCGTCGCCAACCGCAGCGCCATCGGCGCGGTCATCGCGGTCACGGACGGCGCGCGCACGCAGCTCCGCCACGTCTCGGGCGGCTCGGGCACCAGCGTGCAGGACAGCGCGACCCAGCACTTCGGGCTGGGTGACGCGGAGACCGTCGATGAGCTGCGCGTGCTCTTCCCCGGCGGCGCGGAGGTCGTCATCGCCGATCCCGGCGTGGACCGGCGGATCTGGGTCTGCGAGGACGGGACCTGGAGCGACGAGGGCGATCCCTGCTGAAGCGGACTAGATAATCTAGTTGAGGTAGATCGGCGCGAAGAGGACGCCGCTCATCGCCCCGATCAGGATCACGCCCGTCGCGGCGGTCGCCACGGTCCCGCCGATGAACGCGGAGGTGGCCCGGCGCGCCTTCAGCCGCTTCGCGTAGCCTTCCTCGTAGCCCGACCAGTAGTCCCGCTGCTCGGCCTGGCCGCTGTCCTGGTGGTAGGCCGGGTTGTAGCGGGGCTCGATCAGGGCGCCGGCGCCGGTGGCGGCGAGGCAGCCCAGGCCGCTGGCCATGCAGCCGCCGGCCGCGCCGGTGGCGAACCAGCCCCCCATGCTCTCCCGCTCAGCGGCCGAGCGGCCGTCGGCGTAGCCCTGGCTGTAGGTGCGCGCGCCCAGGACGGGGCCCGGCTGACCGGGCGCGGGGACGGCCAGGGCGCCCGGCGGAGGCGGCGCGGGCTGTTCCGCCGGGATGGCCAGCGGCGGCTCGCTGGCGGTGACCGGCGCCGGAGGGAGCGCCGGAGGCGGATCTTCGGCGAAGGCCGGCGACGCGGCGAGCCAGAGTCCGAGGGTGAGTCCGAGGGTGCGCGCGTTCATGAAGAGTCTCCCTTGCCGTGCCGAGGACAGTATAGGCCGGTTTGAGCCTGGGCGCAGCCTCCTCACGCCTGCGCGCGTCAGGCCTTGCGGAATCTCAGCTCTACGCTCACGCCCATCACCTGTCCGGTGAGCGTCATCCCCTCCGCCCCGGGTCGCCAACGAAAGGTCGCGCCCGAGAGCGCCGTGAGGATCTGCTCCGCCGGGCGGATCACCGAGGCGGCGGGCACCGCGTAGCCGTGGCCGCCGCGCGGGTGCAGCGTGAGGCCCTTGGGCTTGACCTGCTCGAGCAGGAGCTCGCCGCCCTCCTCTTCGGTCGGCGCCACGCTCAGCACACGCCAGCGCCCGCCCGCCCAGCCGCTGACGCCCACGCTCTCGGCGAGGGCCAGCATGTCCGTCGTCGGCAGGCCCATGAACGCGTCGGCCAGGACGATCTCCAGGCGCCCGTCGCCCTTCAGCTCCAGCTCCACGCCGCGGGCCGCGCCGACGCGCTCCTGCACGACGCCCGTGTTGAGCGCCCAGGTGCCCGTGGGGCCTGAGGGCGCGAGGGTTATCGTCACCAGCCCGCCCGCCAGGGTCCCAGCGACGCCCGCCAGCGCCTCTTCGCTCGCGACCCGCAGCGGGCCGCACAGGGCGGCTCCGCTCGTCTGAGCGCGCGCGCCCGCGGGGCCGGTGCTCAGGGCGAGCGCCCGGAAGGAGAGCGGCATTGCGACGAAGATGCTCTCCCGCGAGGGCTCCCCCAGGGGCAGCGGCAGAGGGGCGTCGATGCAGGGGCCGCGGGGATCACGAATCCAGGCTCCGAAGGCGGCGAGCGCCTCGTCGTCCAGCGTCGGCGCCGTCGTGGTCGGGGTCAGCCCGCGCGTCAGGCGGAGCCAGCGCACCAGCCAGGCGGCGCTCCGGGGGTGAGCCTCCAGGCCGGGCTCGCCCGTGCGGCGCAGGTCGGCCAGCTCGGGCCAGATCCAGCCGAGGGTGGGCTCGGCGCGGTCGACCCGCTCGGCCGCGACGCCCACGCGCCACCAGGAGCCCGGATCTCCCGCAGGATCCTGCTCGCGCAGCGAGAGGAGCACGTGCCCCTCCAGCAGCGCGCCAGCCGCCCGGCGCCAGCGGTCCAGCGCCAGCGCGCCCACCTCGGGCCAGCGCTCGGCCCAGGCGGCGTCCTCCGGCGTGTGCGTCCCGCCCTCGAGCAGCGCGGACGAGAGCGCTATCCGGTCGTCCTCCACCGCGGCCCAGGGGCCGGAGCGCGGGCCGGCGAAGGTCGGAGGCGGGCGATCGAGCCTCAACGACAGCCGCGGGAGCGTCTCCTCGACCAGGGCCAGCACCGGCGTGTACAGCCGCGTCCAGGCTTCGCCGCTGGGGAGCGTCTTCCGAAGGTCCACGGTCGCCTCCCGGTCGGGGCGCCGCGCTGCCAGCGCCAGGTTGACACAACCCTTGTAACTCGACGTTGCGGGCACCTCCGGAGTCTCGTAAACTACAAACCGTCTGGTTCGTGTCCGGAGGTTGCTCGCCATGTTCCGTTCTTCTCTTCTGCCGCTCACGGTCATCTTCGCGCTCACAGCCTGCAACGGGGACAAAGAGGGCGACAGCGGCGGCTCTCCGGAGGGGATCGTCATCCCCGACGCGGACGGGGACGGCATCAGCGACGGCGTCGAGGGCGAGGTGGACTCGGACGGCGACGGCTCTCTGGACATGAACGACACCGACAGCGACGGGGACTGCATCCCCGACAGCGTCGAGCGCGGCGACGTCCCCGAGGGCGGGCTGCCCGCGGACACGGACAATGACGGCGTGCCGAACTACCTCGACACCGACAGCGACAACAACGGTCGCCTGGACGCCGACGAGGCGGGCGACTGCGCGACCCCCTCGGACAACGACGCGGATGGCGCCCCGAACTTCATGGACATGGACAACGACGGCGACGGGATCTCCGACCTCGAGGAGGGCACGGTGGACCCCGACGGGGACGGCATCCCCGCCTGGAACGACACCGACTCGGACGGCGACTGCCTGCCCGACGCGGTCGAGGCGGGCGACGAGGATCTCGAGACCCCGGCCCGGGACACCGACGAGGACGGCTCGGCCGACTACCTGGACTCCGACTCGGACGAGGACGGCACGGGGGACCAGGAGGAGGCCGACGGCGCCTGCACGGATCCCACGGACACGGACGTGGACGGGATCATCGACGTGATCGACCCGGACACGGACGGCGACGGGCTCGACGACGTGGACGAGGTGGTCGCGGGCACGGACCCCAAGGACTCGGACACCGACGACGACGGCTTCACCGACGGGCTCGAGGTCTACGCCAGCTCGAACCCGACCAACCGCAGCAGCGGCCCCGAGGGCGTGGTCCTCTCCGCCGGCCCGCGGGAGCGCATCGAGACCTCGGGTGAGTACACGCTGGAGGGCATCCCGGTGGACGTCTTCCTGCTGGCGGACGACGCCTACTCCTACTCCTGCTACCACCCCGAGCACACCACCTTCATCCCCGAGGTCGCGGCGGAGCTCTTCTCTCGGCTGCCGGACTCCACCTTTGGTTTTGGTGTGTACGACGACTACAAGTCCGACGGCGACAACTGGCAGGCCACCGGCGGCCACCCCTACGAGCTCGAGGTCCAGCAGACCACGGACGAGAGCCTGGTCAGCGCGGCGGCCATCACGGCGGCCATGACCTACGGCGGTGACGACAAGGGATCGAGCTACGAGGCGATCTTCCAGGCGATGTCCGGCCAGGGCTTCGACATGGACTGCGACGGCGCCTACGACACCTCCTACGACGTCAAGCCGTTCATCGCCGAGCCCTCCGACGCCTTCCTCGGCGCCGTCCCGGGCAGCAACGACCCCTCGGTCGAGGGCACCGGCACCCTGCCCGGCACCGGCTGGCGCGAGGCCAGCGTCAAGATCATCATCGTCGGCGCGGACAACGACATCCGCGACGAGCGCCAGGGCGACGACGTGCCCGAGGAGACCTGCGACGAGCCCGCCGGCTTCGAGCACGCCGTCAGCTCCATCGCGGATCACGACGGGCGCTTCCTCGGGATCAACGTCTACGAGTACCAGTCCTCCGACCACACGCTCCAGGAGCAGCTCGAGGAGCTCGCGGAGGCGACGGGCTCGTACATCGACAAGGACGGCGACGGCACAAACGACGATCTGGCCGTCATCTCCGGCAGCTGGGACTGGCCGGCGGCGACCGAGGTGGTGGACGCCGTCGAGGACCTGATCGCCGAGCAGTCGCTGGACCTGAACCTCGAGGTGGGCGAGGACGCCAAGGGCTGGATCACGGAGATCGGCCCGGAGACGGAGTTCCCCGGCGTGGTGCCCGGCGAGACGATCACCTTCGACGTCATCCTCACCACCAGCGCCAAGCTGGACGACGACGATCAGTTCTACTACGCGACCCTGCTCATCAAGGTGGGCGACGCGACGCTGCAAGAGGTCCCGATGTGGATCGTGATCCACCCCGAGACGACCTGAGCTTTGTCCGGGCTGATCTTCGTCATCGCGCTGCTGGGCTGCGGGCCGGGAGAGGCGCCCGCCCCGAGCGCCCCGGTCGCCGCCGCTCCGCCCGCCGACCCCTGGCCGAGCGCGGATCGCATCGTCGTCGAGAGGAAGCGTAAGGAGCTGTACGCGAACATCCGCGCGTTCGTGGCTGATCTCGAGGCGGTGGGTCGCTACGACTGCTGCGTCAAGGTGCCCTGCACCCACTGCGCGGTCCTCGCGGGCGGCTGCGCCTGCGGCGAGGGGGCGCGCAAGGGCGAGCCCGTGTGCGAGGAGTGCGCTTATCTCTGGATGCAGGGACAAGGTGCGGAGCCTGAGGTGTCCAAGGACTCGGTGCGAAGCTTCCTCGAGGCGAGTCGCGCCAAGCAAGCGCCCAAGGCCCCAGGCTGCTGCGAAGAGGATAAGAGGGGCTCGAACAAGCCGGGCACGAACCCCTGAGGGGCCCCGGGTCGCGGAGGACGCATGCGCTGGATTACGGGACTCCTGGTGGCGATGACCCTGGCGAAGAAGCCGGCGAAGACCGAGGAGGTCGCCCCCGCGCCCGAGGCTCCGCCGGCCTCGCCCATCGAGCGCACGCTCGAGAACCCGAAGAGCTACGCCATCAAGATGCTGGCGACCTGCACGCCCACCGGCAAGGATCTGGTGGGGCGCAACCAGGCGGCGCCCAACGAGTACATGTACAGCCTATACGGCTCCGGCGGCCTGGCGGTCGGGCAGTCCATCAACGTGGGCGCGCCCGAGGACATCATGAAGCATGTCCAGGGCAACCGGCCCATCGACATCCTGAAGACGCTGCCGGTCGCCGTCTTCGAGGTCGCGCGCAGCTACGCCCACCGCACCGGCTACCAGGCGCTCCAGGACGCGGGCGGAAAGGTCAACTTCGACAGGACCTATCGCAATCTTTACCTGGGCATCGACAAGCAGATCCTGGTGACCGACGGCCCACGCTTCTCCACGCGGGCCATCATGACCAGCATCCCCACCGAGCTGCGCTTCGGCCGCTTCCGCTTCGTCGAGGGCTCCGACAGCTCCGGCGGCGAGGAGGGCATCTACGGCCTCGTCGATCGGCTCGTCGGCACCAGCCTCGAGGCCCGCGTCGCCGTGGACCTGCTCAACTGCGGCTGGGAGGACGCGGGGCTCTCGACCGCCAACTGGCTCGACCTGTTCAGCGGCGTCGAGACCAGCCTCTTCGCGGCGCAGGAGATGCGCTACTACACGCTGGAGTACCTGCGCTACGCCAAGGACGGGGAGGCCGCCGTCTACCAGGCCGCCTTGGAGAACAAGCCGCTGATGCAGGCCATCGTCGAGGTCCACCAGCGCACGATGGCGCTGGAGGTCGAGTACGCCCAGAAGGCGCAGGCGATCGCGGCGAAGATCACGGCCAAGGGCACCCCCACCGAGCTGACGGAGAAGTCCATCCGCATCGGCGAGGACGGCCGCAACCGGTACTCCGACCAGCGGGCGCGGGTGGGCGCGGCGCTCGCGGCCCCGCGTCTCAACGAGATCGCGGAGGCTGTGAGCGCGCGCTCCAAGTGAGGGCCCTCGCGCAGAGCGGGCTGGTCTTCGCCCTCGGGTGCGCGGGCCCCGACAAGTCGGAGCCTGAGGAGACCGGCGAGACCGGCGAGACCGGGGACGCGGGCGCAGCGCTCGAGCCCTGGGCGACCGCGGACGGCGCGGTCTCGGAGGCGCTCGGCAGCCGCGTCGCCGCGGGCGGTGATCTGGACGGCGACGGCGACGACGACCTGCTGGTCGCGGCCTACCTGGGCAACCGCCTGTGCGCGCTGTTCGCGCCGGTCAGCCCGGGAGATGTTGGCATCGACGCGCGCGAGACCGGCTGCCTCACCGGCGAGGCGGCCTTCGACTACGCCGGCTTCGGGCTGGGCGGCGTCGGTGACCTGGACAGCGACGGCTACGACGACCTGATGGTCGGCTCGCCCGGCCACTCGGCGGCGGGCGCGAATTCGGGCAAGGCCTACCTCGTGCTGGGGCCGGTCGCCGCGGGCAGCGCCTCTGTGGGCACGGTCGCCGTGACGAGCTGGTCCGGGGAGAACCTGCTGGACTATGTCGGCATCACCGTGGTCGCGGTCGGCGATCTGAGCGGGGACGGCCAGCCCGATCTGGCCATCGGCGCGCCTGGCTACGACGGTGAGGGGGGTGGCGGCGGTCGGGCCTGGGTGCTCACCGGCCCTGTGGAGGCGGGTGCTCAGGATCTGGACCTCGCCTTCGCGTCGGTGACCGGGCTCTCCGTCGCCACGAATCGGCCGGCCCCGCCGCACGGCGCGCTGGGCACGGGCGACTTCGTCGGCGACGCCATCGGCAGCGAGGCAGACTACGACGGGGACGGCTTCGCCGATCTCGCGCTGGGCGCGACCGGCGACGCGACCCTCGGCCCGGAGACGGGGAAGGTCGCCTTCTTTTTTGGGCCGCTGGAGAGCGCCGAGCAGCTCGTCTCCGACGCCGACAGCACCCTCTACGGCCCGGCGGCGGCCTCGTATACGGGCAGCCCGATCACCGTCTCCCCGGACCTGGACGGCGACGGCCTGCCGGAGCTGCTCGTCTCCTCGGACGGTCTGGGGGCCGGTCGCGTCTCCGTGATTCATCCCGCGGCGGGCGTCGAGGGCAATGTGGACGAGGCGACGACCCGCCTCGAGGGCGGCGGCGAGGGCGACCTCTTCGGCTATGGCGTCGGTCACCCGCGCGACCTGGACGGCGACGGCGCGCTGGACCTGGCCATCGGCGCCCCGCAGGCGGACGGCGACGAGGCCGACGCCGGCGCGGTGACCGTCTTCTTCGGCCCCTTCTCGACCGGCGTCACGGGCGTCAGCGCCGGCCTCACCTTGCTGGGCGAGCGCGACTACGACACCTTCGGCGCCTCGCTGGAGACGATGGCGGACCTCGACGGTGACGGGGACGCCGACCTCGCCGTCGGCGCTCGCGACAGCGACGCGGGCGGCTCGTTCTCTGGACGCATCTACCTCTTCGACGTGGGAGGAACGCGATGA
>CAZKWG010000131.1:10120-13496 GCA_964556105.1 uncultured Enterobacterales bacterium
GGGCGGCTCGTTCTCTGGACGCATCTACCTCTTCGACGTGGGAGGAACGCGATGATCCTGCTCCTGCTGGCATGCGCCGCGGACGTGGAGAAGACGGAGACGGGCGAGACCGGCTCCATCGAGGTCACCGGCTATCAGGCCCTCTGGAGCACCAGCCCCGACCCCCTCGTCGCGGGCGAGCAGGGCGAGATGACGGTGCAGATCGTGGACCAGCTCGGGCGTCCCATCGAGAACCTGCAGGTCAACCACGACCGCATGGTCCACACGGTCATCGTCAGCGCGGACTGGTCCACCTTCGTGCATGTCCACCACGAGGACTACGCCGACCTGACGGCGGTGGATCTGCGCAGCTCCACCTTCCACTTTCCGCTGACCCTGCCCTATGGTGGGCGCTACTTCGTCATGTTCGACTACGCCCACCAGGACGCCTGGCTGCAGAGCACGGCCGATCTGGAGGTCACGGGCGCGCCGGCCCAGCAGGCGGCGCCGGACACCACGCCCACCACCACGGCGACGGTGGACGATGTCGAGGTCACGCTGACCTGGGAGGTCCCCGCGCAGATCGGCATCGAGTCGGCCTGGAGCCTGGACATCAAGACCACGGACGGCGAGGACGTCACCGATCTGGTGCAGTACCTGGGCGCCGACGGCCACGTCGCCATCGTCAACGAGGCCACCACCTTCGGCACCCACACCCACGCCTGGTTCCCCGGCGCGGGCGACATGGCGCCGAGCATGGACATGCCCCACCAGTACTCCGGCCCCTACCTGCCGTTTCATTACGTCTTCGACGCGCCGGGACCGCACAAGATGTGGGTTCAGTTCACCCGCGAGAGCTCAGACCAGGTCTACAGCGTCCCCTTCGTGTTCGACGTCGCCGGGTGAGCTAAAAGCCAGACTTGTAGATCTCAGCGCACGTCCAGCACGGTCAGGAAGATCGGCGCCGGGTTGGGGCAGAGCCCACAGCGCAGGGCCAGCACCCAGGTGCCCTCGGCCTGAGCCCCCGGGAAGGGCGCGCCGTCCGCGTCCACCAGCGCGTCCAAGGCCACCGCCGTCCCGCCGCTGAGCTCCTGCGTCCACAGCCCGTCGGCGAGCAGCTCGAGGTCCAGGAAGCGCTCCTGCAGGTCAGCCACCTCCAGATCGGCGTAGTAGGCCACCATCACGCTGTCGATGGAGGTCGTGTCGATGGGGTTGCCCTGCGCGTTCGTCGTGAGCGTGGACCAGTTCAAGGTCCAGTCGCCGTCCGAGGGCGCGGGCACGGGGCTGAGCGAGGCGAGGTCGGCGTCGAAGTCCAGTGTGCCGCAGGCGGGCTGGACGGCGATCTCCGTGACGTCGGTGCTGGCGCTGGGCTCGAGGAAGACCATGGCCCGCCCGCCGACCCCCAGCCGCGTCCCGGTGGTGAAGAGCACCATCCAGGTTGCGCTGTCCTCGTAGAAATAGGTCTCGATGATCTCCGGATCCGTGCCGAGGAAGGTGAATTCCGACATCCAGACGGCCGTGCGGTCCTCGGAGTAGACATTGACGATGGCGCCCATGTCCGACTGCTGGAGGGTGTCGGTGCTCAGCCCGCTCTCGACCTCCGCTTCGCTCAGGTAGGGGAAGGCGAGGAGGGCGACGTTGTCCAGGTCGGCGACGGGGTCCAGGTCATGACACTGGATGTCCGAGCTCAGCGCGCTGAAGTCGATATAGATGTCCGAATGCTCGGCGACGGTGAAGCTCGGCGCGTCGATGGTGCCGGTGTAGGCGAAATTGTTCGCGTCGGACAGCGTGAGCACGCCGGACAGCTCGGCCGGCTCGCCGGTCTCCTCGCCGCCCTTGTCGTCCCGGCCGCAGGCCAGGAGGCTGAGCAGGAGGAGGAGGGGCTCACTCGCCATCGCCGCTCTCCGGGTAGAGGCTGTCCACCACCTGCACGAAGGTGATGCCGTAGCCGAGCTCGGTGTTCAACTGCCAGTGGACCGTGCCGTCCGGGTCCACGTTCTGGATCTCGCCCGCCGAGGACCAGACGACCTGGGTGCTGCCGTCGGAGAAGCGCGCGACATCGCCCTTGGCGAAGACCACGACGGACGGATCGCGGATATAGCTCCAGATCTCGTGGGCGACCCCCGCCTCCTCGTCCAGGGTGTACTCCACCGCGCGTGAGTAGCCGCGCTCGCCGGTGCCGTTGTCGAAGATGAGGATGCCGCCGGGCTGCAGCTCGAACTGGTGCTGCATCATCACCATCTCCGAGCCCTCGGTGAAGGTGAACGCGTTCGCGTCTCCGTTCAGGTACCAGAGGCTCTCGCCGGTGGCGCGATCGACCTTGACGATGGTGCCGATCTCCTTGAGCGAGATGTAGTAGGCGTCCTCGACGGGATCGTAGTCCAGGCCGTTGGCGTGGCTCCAGTTCATCATGGCTGGGTCCTGCCAGGGCTCCAGGTAGGGATCCTCCCAGGCGTTCCAGATCTCTCGGGTGGTGGTGCCGTCGTACGACATCTCCACGATGCTGTCGGCGAGCCCGGGTCCGCCCTCCGGCGGCGCGGTGAGCACGATGGCGGCGTAGGTGCCGTCGGGGAGCTCGGTGAAGTCGTGGTCCATGTTCGGGAAGGTGAGATCTTCGGTGGTGTAGCCGTCCCAGGAGACCCGGCGCACCACCGAGGGGGTGGTCGTGCCGCCCTCGCCGCCCACGGTGGTCAGGCAGTAGACCATCCCCTGGCGATCGGCGGCGATGAGCGCGCGCATGACGTTGCGGTCGCTGTCCAGCACGTCGTACCAGACGATCTGCCCCTGGTCGTCCACGACGGCGACGGCGTAGCCCGTGCCCTGGATGGGCAGGACCTGGTAGCCGCCCACCCAGCCCTTGACCTCGCCGGTGATGGTCAGCGCCGGGAGCTCGGGCGGCAGGCTGCCCGTCAGGATGCTGTAGTTCTCGGTGGGCAGCTCCTCGCCCTCCGCCGTCACGGTGATCACCCGGAACTGCGCCTCCGTGTCGGCATGCAGGCCCAGCAGCACGACCTGGTGCTCGGTCCCGGCCTCGGTCAGCGGCGTGCGCAACCCGTAGGCCGCGTCGTTGCCGAACTCCACGTAGCCCTGGGTGGCCTCCGGCGTGGTCCAGCGCACCGTGACGACCGTGTGAACCTCGGTGCTGACCTCGGCCGTCACGTCCATCGGCGTCAGGGTGGTCTCGGTGGCCCCCTCTCCGCTGTCGCTGGAGCTGCCCTTGTCTGCTATACCCGTACAGCCGATCAGCATGGAGAGGGCGAGGGAGCGTGTGAGCATGGGAACCTCCAGCACGTCACTTTACGGTGCGGCGCCACGCCTCAGTGTAGCGCTGTTCGCAACGCTCTGGTGCACAGGATGGCACAGCGCCCTTGCGGCCCCCCCCGAGACCCGGCTGAGC
>CAZKWG010000132.1:0-13458 GCA_964556105.1 uncultured Enterobacterales bacterium
GGCGCGGCGCCTGGGTGCTCGGGGTGGCCCTGGTCGCGCTGGTGTCGGCCTCGGCCGCCGCCTGGCTGGACCGCGCGGCGCCGGCCCGCTCGGACTGGGCGCCGGCGGAGGACGCGCTGGCGCGCGGGGACGAGGCCATCCGGCTCGCGCTGGAGGAGAAGGACGAGTCCGCGCGCGCGGCGCTGGTGGACGCGGCGCGCGCCGCCTACGAGGAGGCCATCCGTCGTCAGCCCACACGCCGCGAGGCGCTGCAGCGCCTCGGCCGGCTGCGGAGGGTGCAGGGTGACCTGGAGGGCGCGCGGGCGGCCCTGGAGGCGGCGACCCGGGTCACGCCCAGCGTGCCCTGGCCCTGGCGCGATCTGGCGCGGCTCCGCGCCGAACAGAACGACGTGGACGGGGCGTCCGAGGCCTGGTCTCGCGCGCTGGCGCTGGACCTCCCGACCGACGCGACCCCGCTGGTGCGCGCCGCGCTGGCGGGGGCCACGGATCTTCAGGCCCGCGCCGAGCGCGCGATCCCGCCGCGGGCGGACCGCTGGTTGATGGCCGCGCGGGTCGCCGAGGAGCGGCGCGCCCTCGCCTCCGCCGAGGCCTTCTACCGGCGGGCGATGACGCTCCGGCCGGCGACCGCGATCGAGCTGGCCGGGGCGCTGCTCCGCTGGAACCGGGCGGAGGAGGCCAGCGCCCTGCTGCCGGAGATCGAGGGATCCTGCCGGAAGTCCATCGTTTCCTCGGAGATCGCCTTTGAGCGCGGTCGGCACGAGGAGGCGCGCGACGGCTTCAGCGAGGCCTTGAAGCTGTGCGGAGCCCGCGAGCGTCGCGCTCGGCTCGGGCTGGCGCGCGCCCGCATCGCGCTGGGCGAGGCGACCGGGATGCGCGCGTTGGAGGCGATGATCGAGGAGGATCCGAGCGACGGCGCGGCCGTGCGGGCCATGGTCCGCGAGCTCGAGGCCAAGGGCCAGTACCTGGAGGCCAGCCGCTACCAGGAGCTGCTGGCCCGCCCGAAGCCGTCCAATGTGGACGAGGTGGCGGTGCCCCAGCGCTGAAGGCCAGCGCGGGCGCTCGGCGCGACCGGTCGCGCGCTCAGCGCACCAGGAAGGCGCCGATGGCCATCGCGATGAGGGCCAGCATCAGGTAGAGCGGCACCATCTTGTACTTCGCGTGGACGCGGGCTCCCACGGCGCGCGAGTTCTGCCGGGCCTTGGCGCGCTGGCGGGCGGCGAACTCCTCGGCGGGGATCCAGCGCTCCCGGCCGTTCTCCTCGATGCGCTGATACCCTTTCTCCTGGTAGAACTTCATCCGCACGGCGTCACGGATCAGCGCCGCCTCGCGCTGCCGGGCGCGGGCCGCCCGCTCCTCCCGGTGCGCACGCGCCGACTCCTGCTTGCGGCTCAGCCGCTCCATGCGCTGCTCGTGGTCGCGCTCGATCTCCTCGCGGAACTGCGCCTCGAGGGCCAGGCGCTCCTCCTCGCTGATCGCGGCGGTCGTGGGGATCTCCTCGACGATCGCGACGCGCGGCGCGGTCTCCTCGGCGTCGTTCGCGCCGACCGGCCCGCTCCTGGGCGCAGACGTCCTCGGTGTCGCTCCTGGCATGCCTTCCATTCTCGCCCGAACTCCTGGCCTGCATGCTCCTCGGAAGGTGAGGGTTCTGTCAACATCGGCGCTGGCCTGACGCGACATCACCCCACCATTGCAGGCGCGCTCCTACCCCAGGTATAGTCCTGTTTCAGGCGCGCTCCAGAGCCCGAGGTGCGCGCCACAGCTCGCCCCACCCCCGGAAGCTACGGGGGTCCGGAGTCCGACATGCTGCTTCCTCGCTGGTTCCCTCTGATCTGCCTCTTCGCCGTGGCCTGCGAGAACCAGAAGGACGCCAGCTCCGAGGGCGAGGGCGAGCTGAGCGGCCCCCGGCTCGGGGTCTCCCCGCCGCTGGGCGGGCTGGGCACCACGATCACGGTGGAGCTGGACACCGACTCGTCCTTCTTCCTCTACGAAGGCCCGATCACCGCGGACTTCGGCGAGGGGATCACGGTGGACGAGATTGAGGTGGAGGACGGCTGGAACGCGAACGCCACCATCACGATTGAGGAGGGAGCCGCGCTCGGGCTGCGCGACGTCACCGTGAACATGGACGGCAGCACGCTGACGGACGTGGGCGGCTTCGAGGTCATCGATCGGAGCTTCATCATCGACCCGGGCAACGGCCGCATGGGGGAGACCGTCGAGGTCACCTTCCTGGGCACGAACACCGACTGGCTCTCCGGCGTGACCTGGCCCACCTTCGGCGACGACATCGAGGTGCTGGAGTTCACCGTGCTCTCGGAGACGCTGGCCACCGGCGAGATCGTCATCGAGAGCGAGGCGCTGCCGGGGCTGCGCAACGTGACCGTCACCGAGGGGCCGGACGCGCTGACCCTCTACGACGGGTTCCGGGTGGACCGCGTCGGGCTGGCCGCCACCTTCGACCCCACCGAGGCCGAGCAGGGCGACACGGTGGTCTTCACCATCGTCGGGCGCGACACGAATTTCGACAGCAGCACGGAGATCACCTTCTACGACGAGTACGGCGTCAATCCCGACATCGTCGTGGACGATCTCACGGTGCTGGACGCCGAGAACCTGTACGGGAAGATGACCCTCTCCAACGCCGCCTCGCTCGGGCTGCGGGACGTGATGATCAGCTCGGACGACGAGGGCGTGCTGGTGCCGGACGCGTTCACCGTCCTGGGCGGCGACTGGGACCTCGGCGACGTGGCCATCTCGCTCAGCTTCAACGTCGTGCGCGGCATGGACAACAGCACGGGCGAGATCTCGGAGAGCGTCAACGCCAGCGCCATCTTCTTCGTCCCGCTCGACCCGGCCTGTCCGGCCTCGGCGGAGGACGACGGCAGCGAGTGCTCGGACGGCGTGGACAACGACGACGACGAGATCATCGACTGCTATGACTCCGACTGCAGCAACAGCGGGGTTTGCCCCAGCACCTCGCCCTATGACGTCCAGGTGATCATCGACGCCACCTCGAACGGCGAGGTGGACTGCCCGAACCCGGTGACGGTGGGCGCGGGCGACCACGTCTGGTTCGAGTCCGACAGCAACGTGGTCACGCTGGACCGCTACGAGGACCGCTCCAGCGGGATGGTCTATTACGTCGCCAGCGATCTCACGATCGACGACTACGTGCCCGGCGAGACCTACGATCTGCACACCGAGGGCGAGGAGGGCGGCGTCGAGGAGGTGCTGCTGGAGGACGTGATCGTCACCGTTCCGGCCGACTGGTCGATGGTGAGCCCGGTCCTCTACAACAACCACACGCACAACCGGGCCGAGGACTTCGAGTTCCAGTGGACCCCGGCCGAGACCTACCCGGACGCGATGTTCATCGCCAGCCTCTCCGGCACGCTCGAGTCCACCGGCCTGGGGGCCAGCATCTCCTCCATCCCCTGGGACGACGGCATCCACACCTTCGAGGCCAGCGACGTGAGCCAGTTCCAGGCGGGCGGCGCCTACTTCACGGCCTACAGCATCATCGAGGGGCCTCCCTTCGGGCTCCCCGACAGCATCTACCAGACGAGCACCTTGAAGTCCTATATCTACTTCCAGGGTTACCTTGTCCTCGAATAGCCGAGGGAGCCTCATGCGCGCCTGGTGGATCCCCGCCTTCCTCTCGCTGGCGGCCTGCAAGAACGAACAGGGCATCACCGAGCTCACGTTCGAGGCCATCGCCGTCGTGACCGGCGACTTCGATCAGGTCGAGGCCTCGCTGACCAACCTGGACATCGGCCACACCTCCTATGAGGGCTATATCCAGCGCGCGGTGTACGACCCGGAGATCCAGCCCGACGCCTTCGCGCTGAAGAGCGAGCAGCTCTTCCAGAACTCCGACAGCGCCGGGGTCGCGGAGATCGCGATGTATGACGCCGTCTTCGTCAACTCGGGCGCGAGAGGCTTCGGGGCCTACGTCTACAACGGCACCGAGGCGGACGACAGCCTGGTCACCGATCTGGTCACGCTCGAGCACGTCCGCACCTACGTGGAGAACGGCGGCACCCTGGTCGTCAGCGACTGGGCCTACGAGCTCATCGAGGCCATCTGGCCGGACGCCATCGACTTCGCGGGCGACGACGCCGTGCTCGACGACGCGCAGCGCGGGACCAGCCCGACGGTGACGGCGTCGGTGCTCGACGAGCGCGTCCAGGAGCAGATCTCCGACAACGAGACGGTGGAGCTGGGCTTCGACTACTCCTACTGGACCGTGATCGAGTCGGTGGGGCCTGAGGTCAACGTCCACATGAGCGGGGACGTGCTCTACCGCGCCAGCGGCGCGCTGGGCGAGCAGGCCCTCTCCAACGTGCCGCTGCTGGTGAGCTTCGAGAGCTCGGGCGGGCAGGTGCTCTACAGCACCTTTCACTGGCGCACGCAGCGCGCCGAGGTCAGCGAGGGCGTGATGCTGGCCCTGCTGGACGGCCTGAGCCCTGGGAGCGGCGACGCGACCGCGGAGGCCCCCGAGGGCGAAGACGAAGGAGCGACGCCTTGATCCCACGAACCGGTGCCCTGTCTCTGCTCGCGCTGGTGCTCCTGCCCGGCTGCAGCGAGTACTCCTACACCAGCGCCCGCGGCACCGAGGTGTTCCAGCAGAACCGGCTGAACACCGTGGACATCCTGATGGTGGTGGACAACTCCTGCTCCATGGTCGAGGAGCAGGACAAGCTGGCCAGCAATTTCACCGCCTTCATCGACGCCTTCGAGGGCGTCAACGTGGACTGGCAGATCGGGGTCGTCACCACCGACACGCTCCAGGACGAGTTCTCCGGCCGCCTGGTGGGCGGCGACGACGAGATCGTCCTGCTGAACGCCGACGGCGGCACCCTGGACGAGGTCGCCTGGGACACGAGCTGGCCCATCGAAGAGGGCGTGGCGCTGCAGCTCGACCCGGAGCGCGAGGCGGACTCCGACAACGCTTCGGCCGACGCCTGGTGCCTGGCGACCGACGCCAGCGTGAGCGGCGATCTCGGCACGCCGGGCGAGGCCAACACGAGCTGCACCGGCGGCGCTCGGCCGCGCGCTCCCGCGGGCGAGGGGGCCTCCGGAGCGGGGAGGGCCTCGCTGGACGCGGTCGCGCCCGGCGCGGGCGAGGTCGTGATCACCGAGTTCCTGGCCAATCCGGGCGCGGTGGACGACGCCAACGGCGAGTGGGTGGAGCTCACCAATGTCAGCGACGTGGACCTCGACCTGAGCGGCTGCGAGCTGGCCGACGGCGGTCGCAACAGCGTCGTCTTCCCCGACGGCACGACGCTGGCGGCCGGGGCGCGGATGCTGGTGGGCCGCAGCGGCGACAGCAGCCTGAACGGCGGGCTGAGCGTCGATCTGGAGACCGGCGACGCGTTCACCCTCTCCAACGCCGTGCGCTACCTGAGCCCCGACACCGAGGACACCGAGGCGCAGTTCGCCGAGATGGTCTCCGTGGGCATCAGCGGCTCGGGCATCGAGATGGGCCTGGAGGCGGCGAAGATGGCGCTCGAGGAGCCGCTGCTGAGCACCGACAACGCGGGCTTTCTGCGCGACGACGCCAACCTGAGCCTGGTCTTCGTCTCGGACGAGGAGGACTCGAGCCCCGAGAAGACGACGGACTACCTTCGCTTCTGGTCCGATCTCAAGGGCGAGGCCGCCTATAGAGACCACGGTATCGTCAATGTCAGCGCCGTGGTGGGCAAGGACGAGCCCGACTACGACGGCCTGCCGAGCTGCGAGTCCGACAACGGCGCCGCCACCTACGGCAGCCGCTACGTCGACCTCACGCTGCGCACCGATGGCGCCCTCGAGAGCATCTGCGACGAGGACTTCTCGCCCATCGCGGCCGAGCTCGGCCTGCTCGCCAGCGGCCTCGAGCTGGTCTTCGAGCTCTCCCAGCGCGCCGACCCCCGCGACCTCAACGTCTCGCTCTACGGGGATCGCTCGGAGGAGAGCTTCATCCGCGAGCTCGAGCGCGACGTCGAGTACACCTTCGACGCCGACCAGAACGCCGTCATCTTCGACGCGGCCCACATCCCGCCCGCCGAGAACTACATCGTCGTGGACTACCGGATCCTGGCGACCGGCAGCCAGATCGTCGAGGAGACCGAGTGATCGCGCTGTTTCTGCTGCTCGCCTGCAACAAGACGGAGTACGAGTGCACCGAGGAGGTGGGCTGCGGCTTCGGTGAGAGCTGCGTCGAAGGGCAGTGCGTCAGCCGCACCTGCGCCACCAGCGCGCAGTGCGGCATGGAGATGTACTGCGTGGACGGCGCCTGCGTGGACGGCTGCGCCGAGGACGGCGACTGCTACCCGGGCGATGTCTGCGAGACCGAGACGACCACCTGCGTCGCCGAGAGCTGCACCGACACCCGCGAGGACTGCGCCTTCCAGCAGTTCTGCAACGGGGCGACCGGCGAGTGCTACGACGCGGGGGGCTACTACTGCCAGTCCTGCCAGGACGACGGGGACTGCGGCGGCAACGGCAACATGTGCCTGAGCCTGGGGGACGCCGAGAGCAACTACTGTGGCGTGACCTGCGCGTCCGAGAGCGACTGCCCGAACGGCTACACCTGCGCGGGCGTCTCCGACCTCTCCGGCAACATCATCGCCTACCAGTGCATCACCTACTGCTGGTTGTACTCAGAGGACGACTGATGCGCGCGCTGCTGCTCTTTCTATCGGCCTGCACCAGCGACAAGACCCCCGAAGAGACCGGCGAGCCTCTCGCGGGCCCCACCCTCACCCACACCCCGCCCACGGGGTCCTTCGTCGAGGGGGACAGCGTCTCGCTCGAGGTCGTGGCGGAGGATCCGGACGGCGTCGCCTGGGTGGAGCTGGCCTGGCGCACCGAGGGGGAGCGGAACTTCGAGACGCTCACGCTGACGGACGCGGGCGGTGGCGTCTGGACGGGCGCGCTCGACGGGCTGGAGGAGCCGGGGCTCGAGTACTACTTCTCCGCCGCGGACGCCACGGACACGCCGATCACCGTGGACCTGCCCGCGGACGCCGAGGACGCCCCGTTCACCCTGGGCGTGCTCGTGGACGCCCTCGACGTGCCCTTCTTCGAGGACTTCGAGCCAGACGAGGGCCAGGACGCCCTCTACGATCTGGACTGGTGGACGCCCAGCCTGGGCTTCCCCGGCTCACCCTGGGGTCTCGGCGAGGGGGAGCTGGGCAGCGGCGCCGTTCACCTGCGCAGCGTGAGCGAGGACCAGGCCATCCAGGACTGGTTGATCTCACCCGCGCTGGATCTGAGCACGCTGGACTCGGCGATGGTGCTCTGGCGCGAGACCGGCTCCGGCGTGCAGAACGCCAACCATGGGTTGTACCTCTCCACCACCGGGCGCGACCCGGAGGTGGACACCTTCCTGCCCGTCCAGGAGGCCCTCATGGCGCCGACCGAGGGCGCCTGGGGGGACAGCCAGGTCGTCGATCTCAGCGCCTGGGTGGGCGAGCCGGTCGTCTACCTGGCCTGGGTCTACGAGGGCGCCGTCGCGGACGACTGGAGCATGGACGATGTCGAGGTGCGCGCGCTGGCCCCCGACCTCTCGGCGGCGCTCGCCTGGTCGCCCGACCCGGCCGCGCCTGGCGACGTGCTCGCGCTCACGGTCACGCTGAGCAACGGCGTGGACGCCGGGACCAGCGGGCTCAGCGCGACCTTGAGCCTGCCCGAGGGCGGCGGCACCCTGGCCGAAGACACCGTGGACGCGGGAGACATCGCCCCTCTCGGCACGACCGAGGCGGTGTTCTCGCTCACGCTGGACGGCGATCTGAACGAGAACCAGCCCCTCCCGCTCCAGCTGGAGGTGACGGACGGCCTGGACACCTGGAGCTTCGACCTCGAGCTACAGGTCGGGCTGCCCTCGATGGGCTCCCTCGTGCTCGATCTGGACGAGGGGGCGAGCGTCGTCGTCACGTTCGGCGCGGGTGACCCCGACGCGCCCACGCTCGAGACCAGCGTGTACTCCGGCGCGCTCGCGGCCGGTGAGAGCACGTTGGAGGCCGATCTCACCGAGTTCTACGCGGACCTCCCGCCCGCGGCCGGACCCGATCGCTGGTTCGCGCGCGTGCTCTCCGGCGCCGCAGGCGATGTGCTCGACCTGAGCTTCACCGTGGGCGGCGAGACCTACGCCGCAACCGTGCTCCCGGCCCTGAGCGCCGATCTCGAGGCCCTCGTCTACGTGCCCGAGCCCCCGGACCCGACCGTGCTCGAGGCCACCACGGCCACCGATCCGCTCAGCCCGGGAGACGCGGACATCGCGCTCACCCTGGAGCTCGCCAACAACGGCGCGGACACCGATGGCGCCGTGACTGGCACGCTCAGCAGCGCCGATCCCGACCTGAGCGTGACGGGCGGTGAGGCGCTCTCCATCACCACGGACGTCTGGCGCGCCGGCGTCATCCGGACGATCACCGGCCCCACGGTCTCGATCTCCGCCGATCACCTGGACTCGCGGTCGGTAGACCTGCTGCTGACCCTGGACGACGGCCTGGAGAGCTGGGAGCTGCCCATCTCGCTGGCCGTGCCCTGGCCGGTCCTTCACGTCGCGTCCGTGGAGATCGACGACGAGGGCGGCGACGGGCGCCTGGACGCGGGCGAGGAGGCGGAGCTGACGCTGACCCTGGCCAACAGCGGCGCGCTGCGCACCTTCGGCCCGCTGGACACGGCGCTGTCGGTCGCCGAGGGCTCGGCGGTGTCGGCGAGCCTGCTCGAGGCCGAGGACAGCATCAGCAGCATCTCGGAGTCCTCTACCCGCGAGTCCGACGGCTACGCGCTCATCGCGGGCGAGGGCGAGGCGGGCGACGTGCTCTCCCTCGTCCTGACCCTGGACGACGGCACCGCCACCTATGTCGCGCCCTTCGAGATCCCGCTCGGCGAGACGCCCTGGTCGCGGCTCGGCGTCACCGACGACGCCGTCGGCGACAACGTGGACGACTACGCCTTCGACTACGTCACCGCCCGCTGGCGCGAGCAGGACGGCGCGGTCTCGTTCTGGCTCAGCTCGGACGTCCCCTTCGACGCGGACACGCTCTTCATCGAGGCCTGGGCCATCTCCACCGGCGCTGACTACACCTATTACCGCCTGGTCTATCAGTCCGGCGTCGGCAAGCTGCAGGGCTACGACAGCGGCTTCGTCACCATCGGCGAGCTCGACGCCACCCTGCTCAGCGACACCGATCTCGTGCTCACGCTGCAGGTGGACGATCTCGGGCTGCTCCTGGACGAGCTGGCCATCGGCTTCGCCGCCGGCTGGTGCGGGCCGGACGACTACTATTGTGACCACTACCCGGATGGCTGGGGCTACCCCTACGTGTCTTTCTCTACGGCGGACTGGTTCGACCTCTCCTGGTAGGGGTATTCTGGGCCCCATCCACGGCTCAACTGCGCGCTGATCACCAGCGCTCTGACTTCGGAATCCTCGAGGAAAAAACATGAAAATGACGATGATCGCGCTCCTCCTGTCGATGAGCGCCTACGCCGGCAGCCTGGCTGGGGTGACGATGCCCGACTCCGCGCAGCTCGGCGGTCAGACGCTGGTGCTCAACGGCATGGGGCTTCGCGAGAAGTACATGCTCGACATCTATGTCGGCGGCCTGTACCTGCCGCAGAAGAGCTCGGACGCGGCGGCGATCATCAACCTGGACGCTCCCAAGCGCGTCACCATGACCTTCATCTATGATGAGGTCCCCAAAGACAAGGTCGTCGAGACCCTGTACGAGGGCATCGCGCGCTACCCCGAGTACGCCTCGCTCAAGCCGCAGCTGGACCGGTTCGCCGGCCTGATGGAGGACCTCGTCAAGGGTGACCAGATGACCTACGAGTACGTCACCGGCCAGGGCACGAGCGTCATCATCAAGGGCAAGAACAAGGGCAAAATCGCGGGGACCGACTTCATGAAGCTGGTCTTCTCGATCTACATCGGCACGAAGCCGGCGAACGAGGCGCTGAAGGCGGGGCTGCTCGGCAAGGGGTAGCCATCCCTCGCCGGCCTCAGTTCTCCTTTTTCTCGATCTCCTTGGGGATGGCGCGCACCTCGAGGAGATCGACGTTCGCCTTCTCGAAGTCCTTGGACTCCATGGCGACCTCGATGCCCGCGGACCAGCGCAGCGCCAGATCCGGGTCCTCCTTCTGCATCTCCATGAAGGTCGCGTCGGTGAACAGCCGCGGCACGTCCTCTTTGTTCGACGGGTCCGGCGAGAGCGTGCCGACCATCGCGTCCTGGCGCGCCGCGACGATGCCCTCGATGCCGATCTCCCGGGTCTCCAGCACGGTGCCCTTGCTGTCGCGCACGGTGACGAGCAGCTTCACGTCCGTCATCGTGAACTTGCTGGTGTTGGTCAGCATGAACTGGAAGACGGTGACGTTGTTGCGGCGCTGATCGGGGAGCTGCATCCACGACGCGTTCTTCACCGAGACATAGCGGTCAGGGTTGTAGATCGGGTCGTAGTCCTGACGCGTCTCAGCGTCGGCGAACAGGTAGGCGGGGATGACCTCGTCCACCTTCACCCAGCCGTCCTGCGCGTCGGCGGTCTGGATGCGGTACCAGGGGCCGCGCTTGGCCATCAACTGGACCTTGCTGTCCTTCGCCGCCGTGCCCGAGGCGCTGGCGCCCTCGGTGGGCTGGGAGAGGACCTGCGCCGAGGGGTCCGCCGTCACCAGCATCTCCGTCAGCTTCAGGCGCTCGCCGAGCAGCTCGAGCTCATCCGCCTCCGGGATCTTCGAGGCGATGTTGTAGATGCCGTAGCTGGCGCCGGCGATGCCCAGCAGCAGCAGGGCGATGATGATGCCGTTTCCACCCTTGCGCGGCCGATAGTCCGCGTCCAGGCCCGGCGGGGCCTGCTTCAGGTGGCTGTTCAGCTCCGGCAGCTCCATCGCGTAGAGCCAGTCGGACGCCCCGGGGGGCTGGATGAGATCACCGGGGCCGAGCTTGCCCTGCCGGGCGAAGCGTTGGAGCTCGGCCAGATCCTCGGCGGTGAACTGCTGATTACCCTGGGCGACGCGCCATCGAGCCATGGATCTGGTTCTCTCGAGCGATGATGGGAAGAGCACCTTGAGCGAGAACCGTCATTTAGCTTGTCATCGGGCGCAAGGTCAAGCTTCCTGTTACTTCCACATCCCCGAGGTTCTGAACGTGCCTTTTCGTGCCCTCAGGCTCCTCATCCTCTTCGATGACGCGCACGGCTACTGTCAGCGTGTGATCCCCCGGATGAAGGAGCTCCTCGAACACCGCGCCTTTCTCGTCGATGTCCACCGGATCCAGGACGGACCCATCGACATCACACCCTACAAGGGCCTCGTCCTGGGCTCGCCGAGCTACGGCTTCGGGATCCGCGGCGCAGGTCCCACGCAGGCGCTTCAAGACTTCGTCGCCCAGCTGCCCGACCTCGGCGGGATCAAGGTCGCCGTCTTCTGCGTGTTCCGGCTCAGCCCCGGCGTGACCCTGGACCGCATGAAGGGCATGGTCTTCGAGAAGGGGGCGGACCTCGTCGTGGCGCAGGGCTACTCGCTCTTCAAGCCCACCGCGGCCGATCACGTCCTGCCCGCCGAGTGCATGGTCCGCATCCGATGAGCGGCGCGCGCTGATGCTGGGGACGCTTCCATGAGCGGCGAGAGCTTCGCGGCCGAGCTGAGAGAGGCGGAGAACCGGCTCCGCGCCTCGGGTCTCATCGGTCGATCCGCCTTCGCCGCGCTCTGTCGCCACCTCGCGGAGCGCCTGAAGCTGCCTCCGCACCTCTGGTTGGAGGGGCCGGACGCGCCCCCTCAGGCGCAGCTCGACCGCATCCCGCTGACCGCCGAGCTCGACCTCTTCGGGCTGGCGTACGAGCGCTTCTTCCCAGAGATCTTCAAGGCGGAGCGGGGGCAGTACTTTACGCCTCGCCCCCTGGTCGAGCTGATGGTGGACCTCGCCGAGGTGCGGCGGGGCGAGCGCGTCCTGGATCCCGCCTGCGGATCGGGCTCCTTTCTGGCGGCGGCCTGGGGGCGCGGCGCGGAGATCGACGGTTTCGAGGTCGATCCCGAGCTGGTTGGCCTCTGTCAGCTCAACCTGGCCCTGCTCGGCGCCAACCCGCGCAGCGTGCGGCGGGCCGATCTCTTCCGCGAGACCGATGAGGACCGCTGGGACGTGGTCCTGGCCAACCCTCCCTTCTCGGTGGACATCGCCGACCCCGAGGTCTTGCGCGGCTACGGGCTGGCTCGCGGCAGGTCGCGCATCTCCTCCGACGTGCTCTTCCTCGAGGCCGCCTGGCGCCTGCTCCGACCGGGCGGGCGCATGGCGGTGGTCCTTCCGCACTCGGTGCTGGCCAACCCCCGCTTCGAGCCGCTGCGCGCCTGGATGTCCGAGCGCTTCGTCCGCCGCGCCATCGTCTCGCTGCCCGAGGGCGTGTTCCGGCCCTTCGGCGGCGCCGCCTCGCGCGCGGCGATCCTCGTGCTGCAGCGGCGGCCCGCCGAGGTGCGCCCCTGGATGGCGGCGCGGGTCGTGAACCCCGGCTTCGATCCTCGTCTTCGCACCTACAAGCGCACGGAACCCGACGAGCTGGCCCTGCTGCGCATCGCGCTGCGCGATGACCGCATCCCCCGCGTGCCGGCCAACACCGGCTCCTGGGAGCCCGACGCCCTGCTCGCCGAGCGCAGCATCGGCGCGAAGGTCTCCACCGTCACCCTGGGCGAGCTGGCCTCGCTCGCCCCCTGGTCGGTCCGCCCCGCCGACCGGCCCACCGACCGCTTCACCGAGGTGGACCTGGCGGACGTGGACAAGGCGACCGGCGAGGTCACCCACGCCCGCGCGCTGCCCGGCGCGGCCTTCGCCGGCGCCAAGACCTCCTTTCGCGAAGGGGATCTGCTGATCAGCCGCATCCGCCCGGAGCTGAACAACGTCGTGCTCGCCGGCCGCCCGGACCCCGGGCTCCCCGAGGAGATGTGCGGCAGCTCGGAGTGGATCCGCCTCGAGCCGCGCGGCGACCCGCACTTCACCCTGCTCGCCGCGCGCTCGCCCTTCGTGCGACAGCAGCTCCGCGCCACCGGCGGCCAGACCCGCCCGCGCATCCAGGCGGCGGATCTCCCCGAGGTGGAGGTCCCCGATCCCGGCCCCGCCCTGCGCGCCCGAATGGACGGGCTGCTGGCCGAGGCCTACGCGCTGCGACAGCGGGCACGCCTGCGGCTGGACGCGCTCACCACGCTCTATGAGCGCTTCGGTCGCGGGGAGCTGAGCCAGGCCGCGCTCGAGGAGGCCATCGCGGCCCTCACGCCGCTGGAGCCCTCCAGCTCGGGCGCCCGCGATGTCTGAGCTGAAGCTGGCCGAGGGCGTCGGCCACCCTGCGCGCCGTCTTCCGCGCCCGCGCCGGCGTGCAGATGAGGCTCTGGTTCACCTCCAGCTCGAGGAAGACCAGCCCGTGCCGGTCGCCGTGGCGCGCCGCCGCGTAGATCAGGCCCTCACGCCCCGAGTAGGGCTCGTTC